>CAUAEH010000001.1 GCA_958427975.1 uncultured Collinsella sp.
GGCCCTCGCGGCCTAGTCGCTATTTAGGGCGTCCAAGATTTGGGACGCAGTTCACGAGGGCAACGGGCTTCTCAGTTTAAATGGTGCTCCCAGCGGGATGTCCGCGTGCGGCTGACGCCGCCCGCTTTCGCCGCGTCGCTTCGCTCCTTGCGTGCTGCGCTGGAAAACGCTCACGCGTTTCCTCAGCTCCGCACCCTGTCGGGTTCGAATCCCGGCACATCGGTAGCAAAAAGCCCGTCGCCGCGAGGGCAACGGGCTTCTCGATTTAAATGGTGCCCCCAGCGGGATTCGAACCCGCGATATCCACCTTGAAAGGGTGGCGTCCTTGGCCGCTAGACGATGGGGACAGCGGGAAAGAGTATAGCAGACTTTTTTGCCGGTGCGTATATCGTTGGCAAACTGGAAAACCACCACATAGGAGCTGCCTCTCTATCCCGATCTTCAAATATCTCAACCTGTAACATCTGGGCGGGCAAATCGGCTCTAGCTGTTACAGATCGAGACAAAAGGCAGGCGTCGGGACGAACATCTCATTCTGTAACAGTAAGACGACTTTTAACGGTCTAGATGTTACAGATTGAGACAAACCGCTGGGATGGGTCAAAACCACCACAAAGGTGCCTGTCCCCTTTGTGGTGGTGGGGTGCTAGGGGAGAAGCTTCATGGCGGCGTCGTGGGCGGCGTGCTCGTAGGTGTCGTCGAGGGGCTTGAGCGGAAGCAGGGCTGTGGCCTGCGCATCGCCGCGGCGCTCGAGGGCGTGCGCGATCAGCCAGTCGGCGAGTTCGGGGTTCTTGGGCAGCGCCGGCCCGTGCAGGTACGTGCCGATGACGCCCTTGTAGATGAGGCCCTCAAGGCCATCGTCGCCGTTGTTGCCGGTGCCCGCGACGACGGACGTTCCGAGCGGCGTTGCCTCCGCGTCGAGCAGGGTGCGGCCACCGTGATTCTCGAATCCCACAAAGGGCTCGGGAGCCAGATCGGTTTTGACGGCTACGTTGCCGATCAGGCGGTCGGAGCCGCGTACGGTTTCGGCGGCAATGACCCCCAGACCCTCGATGCGATCCTCGCCCATGTAGTACGAACGGCCGAGCAGCTGATAGCTGCCACAGATGGCGAGCAGCGAGCCGCCATCCTCAACATAGGATGCGACCTTGTCTTTTTGGGCGAGCAGTTCATGTGCGACCGCCAGCTGGTCGCGGTCGGAGCCACCGCCCATCATGACGATATCGGCATCGGTCAAATCTAGCGTTTCGCCCATACGGACCTCGTCCACGCGCACGGGAATGCCGCGCCAGGCGCAGCGGCGCTCGAGGGCGATGACATTGCCGCCGTCGCCGTAGAGGTTAAGGGCATCGGGATACAGGTAGACGATGCGCAGCGGGCGCGAAAGCTCGACTGGCGCGATGCCGACAGGAAGAGCGTTGCCGTCGGCACGGGCTACGGCGCGCCCGGCAACAGCGTCGGCGGTGGCGCCCTTCAGTCCGTCGAGTTCCTTGACCAGCGGCGGGAAGGCCGTGTAGTTGGCGACGGCGTAGAAGGTGTCATCGGCGGCCTCGTCTGCCACGGCGCCAATTGCCTGCGCGACGTCCGAGATAATCGCGGCATCGATGCCGGCGTACTTGAGGCGCACCTGCATGTCGTGCGCACGCGTGCCTCCGGCAAAGGCGACAAGACCCGGTGTGTCGGCGATGCGCTCGAAGTCGACGTCGTAGATCCACGATACATCGTGGCCGTCGGCATCGTTGTCGTTGAGGAAGAAAGCGCAGAGTCTGCCGCCTGCCGTCTTGATGGACTGGATTTGTCGATCGAAGCCTACGGGATTCTTGGCCAGGTTGGCCTCGACGGTGCGGCCGGCGATATCCCAGCGGCCCATGCGTCCGCCGGCGGGGACGTAGGCATCGAGCGTGGGCTGCAGGTGCGCCGTATCCACGCCTAACTCATGTGCGGCAAAGAAGGCGGCGGCAACGTTGTAGACCATGTACAGGCCGTTGTAGCGTGTGGCGATGTGTGCGGCAGCCGCGTCGGGCGCAGATCCAAAGACCAGGTCAAAGCCGTAGCCGTCGCAGCCAAGCTCCACGCCCGTCACACGGCGGACCAGTGCGGGGCGTGCCCAACCGCACGAGGGGCAATGGTAGGCGCCGAGCTGGCCGTATTGCACGTAGTCATACTCCAGCGGCGCGTTGCACTGTGAGCAAAAACGTGAGTCGCTAATGCGGTCGGACTCGGTGTCGGTGGCGCCGTCGATGCCAAAGGCAATACTCGCATTGGGAACGCGCGCGGCAATCGAGGCGCACAGCGGGTCGTCGGCGTTGTAGATGAGCGTCGTTGCCGGCGAAAGCTCCAACGCGTGGGCGATGACCTCCTGGGTGTGATCGATCTCGCCATAGCGATCTAGCTGGTCGCGGAACAGGTTGAGCAGCACGAAGTACGTCGGCTTGAGCTTGGGCAGAACGCGTACGGTGTAGAGCTCGTCGCACTCAAAAACGCCCACGCGCTTGCCGCTGCTGGTGTGTTTAAGGCCGCCGCGGGCCTCGAGCAGAGCACCCACCACACCAGGCTCCATATTGTTGCCGGCACGGTTGCACACCACGGCAGCACCGCTGGCAGCAACGGCGTCGGCGATGAGGTTGGAAGTGGTGGTCTTGCCATTAGTACCCGTAATCACCACGCTGCGGTCGACAAGGCCAGCGAGGTCGCTCAACAACTCGGGGTCGATCTTCATGGCGATGCGGCCGGGGAGTACGCCGCCCTGGCGTTTAAGGACGGAGCGCAGCCCCCAGCGGGCGATATCGCTCGAGGTGCAGGCGAGAGATGAGCGGAGGTTCATGAAGCCGTTCCTAACATAGATGACATGGTCGTGGCGTTTGCGCCGTTAAAATCCGTAGCGGCGCGCAAATTCCTGGGCAAGCTGCGACACGTCTTCGCAGGCATTGGCCCAGGGGGCAAAGTCGGGGGTATCCGAGATGATGCCGTCGGCTTCCCAAACCGCCTGGTGCGAGAGATCCCAGGGGTCGCGCGGCTCGGGTCGGCAGGGAAGGTACGGCGTCTGGTACATGGGGTTCAGCAAGAAGAACGCGCCGCCCTCGCAGCGGTTGGCAAACTCACGCAGCGCGCGTGTCGCCGGACGCATCTTGTTCGTTTTGAACAATAGGATTGTGCGGGCGAGCAGATACCAAGGAGAGTTCTCAAGCGCGTCAGCCCCGATCTCTTCCTCGAGCTGGTGGGCCAGGGCAAAAAAGCCGTCTTGGTCTTCCAGACGAGCGAGGGCGAGCAACACGGTGCCTGCGGCTCGGGTGGGGTAGCCTTCCGCCTTAAGGACGCGGCGGGCGTAGTTGGCGGCAGCACGGTAGCGGGCGCTCGCCATGCACAGCTGCGAGATGGCCTCGAGCGTGTGGAGCCACCCGATAAGTGCCGGCTCGTTCACGGTGAGATCTGCCGCTGTCACGCCGTCCGTCAAAACTTTGTTGGCCCAGTAGTGTGGGGCCTCCATATCGAACCCGGGCACACTTTGCTGCAGGTAATCGGTCGTGGTCGCCTCGAGCTTCATCAGGTCGCCCAGGCAGGCGTCAACGGGCGTGTCGGCCAGGATGATGGCGAGCAGCTGCGCGTCGAGGACATACGCATCGACGCGGACAATCTTGAGCAGCTCATCGCGCATATCGTCGAACAGGCGGTTGCGCGTCTGTTCAAACTCCTCATCGCTGCCCATGTCCTCGATGCGATGGAGCTCGTCGAGCAGGTGGCGATGAACACCGGCGTAGGACAGCAGCGCCTGGGCATGCTCGGACTGCGCATACTTGTGAGGGTTGACGCTTACGTCGTTATGGACAAGCTCGCGTGCTGCATCGGTGAGTTCGGGGTGCGACGCCAGATAGGTGCGCTCCAGGTAGGCGGGGATGTAGACGCTCGGATCCATTAGAGGTCTCCTCCCTTAAACGGCAAACCCTGCTCGGCCGCCCGCAGGATGCGCTCATCGATTTGGGAACGCACGATATCGTTGGTGGCGACCCAGGCGGCAAAGCTGGCGTTGTCGGGGGCGCCCAGGCCCTCCTGCAGTACCGGCGTCGCCTCGGACAGCGCAAGGACAAGCTCGTCGGTGGAACCCACACCCACGTTGACGCGGGCATAGACGCCATCGGGAAACTCGGTTTGGAAGTAGAGCGCCTCGGCTGCGTGCGGACACGAGCGCGCAAGGATGCGCAGGTAGTGTTCGGCGCCCTCGTAGTCCAGCTCGCGCCAGGCAGCGCTCATCAGCGCGATGAGCGTCCACGGGTCCAAGTCGCGCTCTGCATCCTTGGGACGGCGGCGCAGCGGGGTATTCGCGAGGTACGGCACGGAGTGTGCGGAACGAAAGCGCTTGAGCTCCTCGGCGGGGTATTCGAGCTTTGCCATGGCGAGCATCGCGGTGTGGCGGACACCGGCGGGGTCGTTGGGCGCAAAGTCCAAGCTGCGATTTGCGGCTTCGAGCGACATGCGATAGCGGCCGCTAATGAGGGCGCGCGATGCCAAGGCGGCAAGCCAGCGCAGATAGGGGCGGCGCGTAAGGTCGCCTGCGGCCTCGCGCTCGTAGGGGTCCTGCGCCGAAGCGATCTTGAGCGCCAGATCGTGCTCCACCTCGTCGCACTTGGACACCAGGTACTGCACGTATTCCTCGTTGGATTCGGCGGTGAGTGCCGTCAGCATGCGCTGGGCATCCCAGTTGGCCGGATCGAGTGCGGCCGCCTCGCGGAGCATGTTCTCGGCAGCTGCCTCTTCCTGCTCTGCCTGGGCATCGTCGGGGATAAAGGGAATGCGGTAGTCGACGGCCTCGACCACCTTGGCAATCAGATGCCCGGCGCGGTCGCGGTCGTGCACGATGAGCGGTGCGGGGTTGCGGGTGAATTGTTCCATCAGACGCTCTACGGCGGCACCGTCGGTGAGCGGGATATTGTCGCGGCGCAAGGCCTCAAGAACGAGGCGATGGCAATCCTCTTGAATGGGATCGAATGCCATGGGGCCTCCTTTGCTGCGGTTAGGGTTCAGATGTTTCTATATAAGATTCTAGTTTACCCGCATGTGGCACACCGGGGGTGCCGCACTTGGACTTGCACCTTTGCACCACGAAGTCGGATGTCGCACAAATGTCGGTACCATGGACGGCCGAGTGGTATCACGGTGCCGCAAACGGTCGATTTTTGGCGGCGAACGGTGCATATTTTGGAGGGGCACCGTCCTGCCCGGGATATGTAGTCAACCTTGATAAAACGTTTGCCCAGCTTGGGAGTATGAATGCCGCACAAGGGTCTTCAGGGATAGAAAAAACGTTTCATCATTGGCGGCTTTAGGTGAATAACTGACCAACCAGAACGGTAAAATAGTGTTTGTCTGAGCGTTGAGACGTTTAGACATCGCGCATTGTCATCGCCGGCAACGCGCAAACCGGTCCTAACGGAGCCAATTGGGTGCTCCGTTATATACGCAAGTCTAAGAGGGGCTTGTTTAGGAGGCACAGTATGGGACGTTTTACCAATCCTCGCGATCTGTACTTTGGTGAGGGCGCTCGCCACGAGGTGAAGAACCTCAAGGGCAAGAAGGCCATCATCGTTTCTGGCGGCAGCTCTATGCGCCGCGGCGGGTTCCTGCAGGACGTCGAGAACGACCTTAAGGAAGGCGGCTTCGAGGTCAAGCTGTTCGAGGGCGTCGAGTCCGACCCGTCCATCGAGACGGTCATGAAGGGCGCCGAGGCCATGCGCGAGTTCGAGCCCGACTGGATTATCGCCATCGGTGGCGGCTCGCCCATCGATGCCGCTAAGGCCATGTGGGTCTTCTACGAGTATCCCGAGGAGTCCTTCGATAACATCATCCAGCCGTTCAGCTTCCCCGAGCTGCGTCAGAAGGCTCATTTCTGCGCCATCTCCTCTACCTCCGGCACCGCTACCGAGGTCACCGCGTTCTCCGTCATTACCGACTACGCCAAGGGCATCAAGTACCCGCTGGCCGACTTCAACATCACCCCTGATGTCGCCATCGTCGACCCCGAGCTCACCTACACCATGCCCGCCAAGCTGTGCGCTCACACCGGCATGGATGCTCTGACCCACTGCATGGAGGCCTACGTTTCCACCTGCGCCTCTATGTTCACCGACGCCAACGCTCTGCACGGCATCCGCGAGATCGTCGAGTGGCTGCCCAAGTCCTATGCTGGCGACCATGAGGCCCGTCAGCACATGCACGAGGCTCAGTGCATCGCCGGTATCGCCTTCTCCTCGGGCCTGCTCGGCATCGTTCACTCCATGGCTCACAAGACCGGTGCTGCCTTTGAGAACGGCCACATCATCCACGGTGCCGCTAACGCCATGTACCTGGGCAAGGTCATCCAGTGGAACTCCAAGGATCCCCGTGCTGCCGAGCGTTACGCTTACGTGGCCAAGGAGATCCTGCACCTTCCCGGCGAGACCAACGAGGAGCTCATCGCTGCGCTCGTCCAGAAGATCCGCGACCTCAACGACCAGCTCAACATTCCGCAGTCCATCAAGGATTACGCGAATGGTGGCGTGAAGGTCGACGCCGAGAACCCGCAGATGGTTTCCGAGGAGGAGTTCCTCGCCAAGCTGCCCGAGATCGCCGCGAACGCCGAGCAGGACGCCTGCACGCCCGAGAACCCGCGTGAGACCAAGGCTGCCGACTTCGAGAAGATCCTCAAGGCCTGCTACTACGACACCGATATCGATTTCTAATCGACTCTTGTTATCGTAACGAGGGGCTCCGCACGTATCTGTACGGAGCCCCTTTCTTTTTTAGAGAATGGGATAGTTATGGCTGCAATTTTCAATAGCCCCAGCAAGTACATCCAGAGTCCGGACGAGCTCGCCAAGCTCGGCTCCTATGTCGAGCCGCTCGGCGCTAAGGCCCTCGTCATCGTGACGCCTTCGGGCAAGAAGCGCGTCGGTGCCAAGATCGAGGGCGGCTTTGCCGAGGCTAAGGCCGAGCTGCTGTTTGAGGACTTTAACGGCGAGTGCTCCAAGGGCGAGGTCGATCGCCTGGTTGCGCTCGCTCGCGACAACGGTTGCGACATCATCGTCGGCGTCGGTGGCGGCAAGATCCTCGACACCGCGAAGGCCGTCGCCTATTACCTGGAGTCCCCGGTTATCATTTGCCCCACCATTGCTTCGACCGATGCCCCGTGTTCGGCGCTTTCGGTGCTCTATACCGATGACGGCCAGTTCGACAAATACCTCTTCCTTAAGGCAAACCCCAATATCGTCCTTATGGATACGACGGTTATCGCGGCGAGCCCGGTGCGCCTGACGGTTTCCGGTATGGGCGATGCGCTCGCAACCTATTTCGAGGCTCAGGCGACGCACGATGCCGACGGCGGCACCTGCGCCGGCGGCAAGGGCGGAATGGCCGGTCTGGCGCTCGCCAAGCTCTGCTACGAGACGCTTATGGCCGATGGCGTCAAGGCCAAGGTCGCGCTGGAGAAGGGCGCGCTCACGCCTGCCGTCGAGCACATCATCGAGGCCAATACGCTGCTTTCGGGCATTGGCTTTGAGAGCTCGGGCCTTGCCGCTGCTCATGCCATCCACAATGGTCTGACGATGCTGCCCGAGTGCCACGGCATGTATCACGGCGAGAAGGTCGCCTTCGGCACTATCGTCCAGCTGGTACTTGAGGATGCCCCGACCGAGAAGCTCGAGGAAGTCTTGGGCTTCTGCATTGAGCTTGGCCTGCCGGTCACGATGAAGGAGCTTGGCGTTGCCGAGCTTACGCGCGAGCAGGCCATGATTGTTGCCGAGGCCGCCTGCGCACCCGATGACACCATGTGCAACATGCCCTTTGAGGTGACGCCCGAGATGGTCGCAAACGCCATCCTGGGTGCCGACGCGCTGGGCCACTACTATCTCATGGATGAGTAAATCAAGCTAAGGAAGGGGCAAAGCCAACAGATGGCTTTGCCCCTTTTTGCTATGGTGCAAAGGGGCAAGGTTACTTTGCACCAATCGTTGTTTGATGAAGGGCGGATTCTCGTATGGCGCTTCCTATGGTTTACGGCGGTCCCGGCCGGTATGTTCAGGGGCCGGGCGAACTGTCGCGTCAAGGCAGGTATTTGTCATGGTTGGGCTGCGCTGCCTATGTCTTGTTTGACCAGGGCACCGAGGATCGGCTGTGCAGGCAGATCGTCGATGGATTTCTGGACGAAGATCTAAGCGAGCCGTTCTTTAAGATTTATGACGGTCCGTGTACGGACGAGGCCGTTGTCGAAATGGCTAAGGAAGCCCAGGCCGAGTATTGCGACATGGTAGTGGGTATTGGCGGCGGCAAGATGCTCGATATCGCCAAGGCCGTTGCGTTTTATGCCGAGTTGCCGTTGTGCGTATACCCCACGGCGGCTTCGATGGACGGTCCGTGCAGCGAGATTTCCGATGCCGATCTGCAGAGTGTTGCAAATGCGGTCTTTAGAAATGAGCGTAATATGGCCAACGAGCAGGCCAAGGTGACCAAACAAAAGCTCGTGCAGCTCATGTGCGAGGCATAGCTTGGCGCTTGATTGACCTTGTGCAATCGAGGCGGCGATAGGCCATAGGCTATTTGCCGCAAAGATGCTCCGCGTGTAATTTGCCCGAGGCACGGGCCGATAGCGTATCATTATCTCTTGCTTGTTTGCACTGCTCAGGGAGGGGCCGCGCATGGCGCAGGAACACGATCTGTTTGATGACATTATCGAGATCAGCAAGGGTTTCGACTTTCTTAAAAACCCGCTTGGCGGCGTGACCGATGCACTCGATCCGTCGGCGCCGCAGTGGAACCCTGCCGACTACAAGGAGCGCCCGCGCGGCAACACCATTCCGTGCCTGACCTGCAAAAACGAAAAGAGCGGCTGCACCGCGTGCATGGACGTGTGTCCGGTCAACGCTATCGAGGTCGAGGAAGATGCCATTGAGATCCTCGACTCCTGTCGCAAGTGCGGCCTGTGCGCCGCTGCCTGTCCGACCGAGGCGATCATCTCGCCGCGCTTGGCGCCCAAAAACCTGTATGACGATATCGTCTCTGCTGCTACGAGCCACGAGACCGCCTACGTCACCTGCACGCGCGCCCTCAAGCGCATGCCGCGCGAAAACGAGGTCGTCGTCGCCTGCGTGGGCGATATTACGGCCGAGACCTGGTTCTCGGTACTGGCGGACTATCCCAACGTGAGTGTGTACCTGCCGTTGGGCGTGTGCGATAAATGCCGCAACACCGGCGGTGAGGACATTCTGGGCGAGGCCATTGCTACCGCCGAGGAGTGGGCGGGTACGGGCATGGGCCTGGAGGTCGACCCCAAGAGCCTCAAGTGCCATAAGCGCCGCGAGTACGAGCGCAAGGAGTACATGGATAAGATTGCCCGCACCACGGGCCTAACCGTGACTAAGCTCAACCCGGCGACGGCGGCACTGGCCTCGGTGACGCAGAAGTTGAAGGCCCACCGTCACCAGATCACGCAGCTCGAGCGCACACTCAACACCATGTGCGGCACCACGACGACTAAGCGTCGCCGTTCGCTCACGCACGGGCGCCAACTGGTGCTCTCAACGTTGCAAAACCACCCCGAGCTTGCCCAGAACATGCAGGTGAGCACGCCGGAATGCGATTTTGACAAGTGCACGTCGTGCGGCGAGTGCGTCAACGTGTGCCCCACGTTTGCCTGCGATTTGGTGGGAAGCGGTCGCTTTGCACTGGAGTCCACGTATTGCCTAGGTTGCGGAGCCTGCGTCAAGGTGTGCCCCGAACATGCGCTCAAGCTGGTCGAGCACGATGCGTCCAATCTGGTCGTTGTCGACCCCGAGGCCGAGGAAAAGGCCGCTCAGAAGGCCAAGGCCCACGAGGAGGCCGAGAAGGTCAAGGCCGAGGCAAAGGAAAAGCTCAACAAGATGCTCGACCAAGTGGAAAAGCTCGCGGACTAGCTAAACGAGCGTAAATGATGGCCGGTGGAACAGGTATTGCCCCGCCAGCCAAAGAAGTTGCGGTGGAATAGTTCCTGTTTTGCCCTTAAGCGGGCCATTCTAGGAACTATCCCACCGCAACTAATAGATGGTTAGTTCATGCTGCTTTGGTGGCCGGTTCGACCGGTACCGTTGCGCGTCACGGTTTCATGGAGCAAAAAGAACCCGGGGACCTGTTTGGTCTCGGTGTATTCCATAAGGATGCCGTCGGCGTTGTAGGTCTGCCCGCGTATAACGGCGAGTGCGTTAAAGTCGTCGAGATCGAGCACGCGCGCATCTTCGGGCGTGGGATGCTCAATCGTTACATCGCGTTTGCCCGTGGCAATCTTAATGCCAAGATCTTCTTCGAGGTAACGATAAATCGAATCGTTGACAATCTCGGGTGTCAGTCCCGGTACCTGTGAGCTTAGGTAATAGGAGTCGTCGGAGCACACGGCATGTCCGTCTGCATAACGGATGCGTTTGGCGCGCGTAAGCTCGCAGCCTTCGGGAAACCCGGTAATCCTGGAGAGTGCCTTGCTGCAGACGAGGAGCTCAAAGACGGTGGTGACAGTCTTGAGCTCAAAGCCTCGGCTGGTCGCGATTTCCTTAAAGGTCTCGAGTCCGCCGCCGCCACGACTCTTCTCGTCACTGATGTTGCGAATGACGCGCATGCCTTTGCCTTGCTGGGGGAGCACGTAACCATCTGCCGCAAGCATCGAGATGGCGCGACGGACCGTCATGCGCGAACAGTCAAACAGCTGCGTGAGCTCAGTCTCCGAAGGCAGATAACTCTGATAGGCGTATGTGCCGTCGTCAATCGACTGCTTCACGTTGTCATAAATAGTTTGGAAGATGGCTCGCGCCATGACGGTCTCCTAGAGCTGGGTGCGTGAACGACGGATGAGGGCCGCCCGCGCAGGTGTCAATCGATTTACTTGCCGGGGTCGATTATATATTTGCCCATGGCACGCAGGGCCGGGTCTGACAGGATGGCGCCGAGTTCGTCGAGGGAGGCTACCTTTGCGACCATCGAGGATACGTCGAGCCTGCCAGAGTCGATGAGCTCGAGCGCACGACGCTGCGTATAAGGGTTAATGTAGGACGAGGTAAGCACAAGCTCCTTCTGGAAGACCTCGAAGGGCTTGACGGTGATTGTCTCATCGGGCTTGGTGAGGCCGAACATCATGACCGTAGCCTTGTGGCCGGCGATCTGGATGGCCTGCTCGATGGTGACGGGCTTGCCAACACACTCGATAACGACATCAACGTTGCCGACGCCCTCCTGCTTCAGGCGGGCCGGGACGTCCTCGTGGATGGAATCAATTGCCAGGTCGGCGCCGAGTTTGAGCGCAACCTCGCGCTTGCCTTCGACGGGCTCGAGCAAGACAACCTTGGTGGCGCCGGCGTTTTTAGCGAGCTGCATCATGAGCAGACCGATCATGCCACCGCCGATAACGACAACCGTGCTGCCGGGCTTGATGTTGCACATATCGATGCCGTGCAGACAGCAGGCGACGGGCTCGGTCATAGCACCCTGCTCAAAGCTGGTGTGATCGCCCAACTTGTAGACTTGCTGCATATCGACGGAGCAGTACTCGGCAAAGCCGCCGTTAACGGTGGTGCCGTAACCGGTCATATGCTCGCAGTAGTGGTTGATTCCGTCGCGGCAGGGTTCGCAGCAGCCGCAGGGATGGTTTGGGTCGATGCACACGCGATCGCCCGGTTTAAAGCCGGCGACGTCGCTGCCCACGGCCTCGACAACGCCCGCAAACTCATGACCAAGGATCGTGGGCGGGGTAACGTCGGCCGCACCCTTGTCGCCTTCATAGATATGAACGTCGGTACCGCAGACGCCGCAAGCTTTGACGTTGATCAGAACGTCGCGCCTGCCCACGGCCGGCTTTGCCGATTCCTCGACTCTGAGGTCGTGCTTTCCATAGAAGACCGCGCTTTTCATGGTGACTCCTTAACGTGGCGGTGAATGTTGTAATGAAGTATAGGCATGTATATAGATATAGACAAGCACATCTAGACAAGTAGAAAAGAAATTTAAAATGCAGCCGTCAGCTATGTCAGATTTAGCAGGCGAAATACTGGACATATACCGTTTACCGAGCGTAGTCTTTATGCTAACTTGTCTAGATAAGTGATGTGATAAAACGTAAGTGCAAGAAGTCAGGGACACGGGCCCACCCGTCCTATTGCACGAGGTACACGCAAACGGCGCGTCTGCGGTCTCGAGTGAAGCCAAAACCGCAGCGCTCCGAATGAAGAGAGGGGGATTCCCCGTCATGATGCAAAAGATACAACGTTTCGGCGGTGCAATGTACACGCCTGCAATTCTTTTCGCATTTTCCGGAATCGTCGTCGGCCTGGGTACGTTGTTTACCACCGAGGCGATCTTTGGCGAGATGGCCACAGCGGGTCATCTTTGGTTTGATTGCTGGAATGTGCTGCTCCAGGGTGGTTGGACGCTCTTTAACCAGATGCCGTTGCTGTTTTGCGTAGCGTTGCCAATCTCGCTCGCGAACAAGCAGAACGCTCGCTGCTGCATGGAGGCTTTGGCCATCTACCTTACCTTCAACTACTTTGTAAGCACAATCTTGGGGCAGTGGGGCCCTGTCTTTGGAGTCGACTACTCTGTCGAGGCGGGCAGCGGTACTGGTCTTGCCACTATCGCAAGCATCAAAACGCTTGATATGGGCATCATGGGCGCGCTTATCATTTCTGGTATCGCCACGATGCTTCACAACAAGTACTTCGACACCGAACTTCCTGAGTGGCTGGGCGTGTTCTCGGGCTCCGTGTTCATTTATATGATCGGTTTCTTCGTTATGGTTCCGGTCGCTCTTATCGCCTGCCTGGTGTGGCCGCATGTTCAGGCTGCTATCTCCGCCTTCCAGGGATTCATCCTTTCCGCCGGTACGTTCGGCGTGGGCGTCTTTGCTTTCTTCGAGCGCGTGCTGATCCCTACAGGCCTGCACCACTTTATCTATACGCCGTTCTATTACGACAACGCGGCGGTCAACGGCGGCATCTTTGCTGCTTGGGCCAACATCCTGCCCCAACTGGCTGCCGATCCGAGCATTGCTCTTAAGGATGCCGCACCCTGGGCTGCCTATACCTGCCCTGGTTGGACTAAGGTCTTCGGCTCGCTTGGCGTCGCCATTGCGTTTTATATGACCGCCAAACCCGAGCGCAAGCAGCGCGTCAAGGCTCTGCTCATTCCCGTCACCCTTACCGCTATGCTTTGCGGTATTACCGAGCCGCTTGACTTCACCTTCCTGTTCATCGCGCCCGGCCTGTTCGTCGTCCACTGCGTGCTCGGAGCGCTTGGCTGCATGGCTCAAAACCTCCTTGGCGTCGTGGGCATCTTCGACGGCGGCATCATCTCGATGCTCTCGTGGGACTGGCTGCCCCTTTGGGCCGCACACGGTCTGCAGTACGCCATCTCCATCCTTGTCGGTCTGTGCTTTACCGCCCTTTGGGTCGTGGTCTTCCGTTTCCTGATCGTCAAGTTCGACTTTAAGACCCCCGGTCGCGAGGATGACGATGTTGAGGTCGAGCTCAAGTCCAAGGCCGACTACAAGCAAAAGCAGGGCGGTGCTGCTGCTGGCAAATCGGTCGCCCAGAGTAAAGATGATGAGCGCTTGGTGCTTGCCGAGAAAATCCTCGATCTGCTCGGTGGCGCGGATAACATCATCGATGTAACTAACTGCGCTACCCGTCTGCGCGTTAACGTCAAGGACAAGGGCGTCGTTGCACCCGAGGCTTCCTTCAAGGCGATCGGTACGCATGGCTTGGTGGTCCAAGGTCAGTCAATCCAGGTCATCATCGGCCTTACCGTCCCGCAGGTTCGCGAGAAGTTCGAGAGTCTTCTGAAGTTCGAGAGTCTTCTGTAAACCATCGTCCATCGAAACAATCGGCCTTGCAGAGCCGGTATGCACCGCAGGGCCGATTCTAGAGATAAAAACTTCACTTCTAGGTAACAATTCCAAACCGTACAGGCCGCGTGCGGGGATGGATTGAGCAAGCGGCCAGAATGAGGAGGACATCATGTCCAAGAAAAACTATGCCGTGACCATTGCCGGCGGTGGCTCTACCTTCACCCCGGGCATCGCTCTGATGCTGCTTGAGGAGCGCGACCGCTTTCCGGTCAACAAGGTGACCTTCTACGATAACAACGCCGAGCGCCAGGAGATCGTGGCCAAGGCCTGCGAGATCTACTTCCACGAGAACGCCCCCGAGGTTGAGTTCAACTACACCACCGACCCCGAGACCGCATTCACCGGGACCGACTTCGTCCTTGCTCACATCCGCGTCGGCCTGTACGCTATGCGTGAGCTCGACGAGAAGATTCCTCTCAAGTACGGCTGCGTTGGCCAAGAGACCTGCGGCGCCGGCGGTATCGCCTACGGCATGCGCTCCATTGGTGGCGTCATCGAGATCCTCGACTACATGGAGAAGTACAGCCCCAACGCCTGGATGCTCAACTACTCCAACCCCGCGGCCATCGTCGCCGAGGCCTGCCGCGTGCTGCGCCCCAACAGCCGCATCATCAACATCTGCGACATGCCGATCGACCTCATGGATAAGATGAGCCGTATGTGCGGCATCAAGGATCGTCGCGAGCTGCAGTATAGCTACTACGGCCTCAACCACTTTGGTTGGTGGAGCAAGATCTACGACAAGGACGGCAACGACCTCATGCCGCAGATTAAGGAGCACATGGCTAAGAACGGCTACCTGGACGGCATCGAGCACGAGGCCGGTAAGGAGCAGCATGTCGAGGAGAGCTGGATTCACACCTTCGGCAAGGCCAAGGATGTCTATGCTGTCGATCCCGAGACGATTCCCAATACCTACCTCAAGTATTACCTGTACCCGGACTATGTCGTCGAGACGTCTGACCCCAACTACACTCGCGCCAATGAGGTTATGGACGGCCGCGAGAAGAAGGTCTTTGGCGCTTGCCGCGACATCATCGCCAAGGGTACGGCTAAAGACGGCGGCTTTGAGCCCGACGTACACGCCAACTACATCGTCGACCTTGCCTGCGCACTGGCCGAGAACACGCTCGAGCGCTTCCTGCTGATTGTCCCCAACGATGGTGCTGTGCCCAACTTCGACCCGACGGCCATGGTCGAGGTGCCTTGCATCGTCGGCTCCAACGGCTTTGAGAAGATCTGCCAGGGCCCGATCCCGCAGTTCCAGAAGGGCCTGATGGAGCAGCAGGTTTCCGTCGAGAAGCTCGTTGTCCAGGCTTGGGTCGAGGGCAGCTACCAGAAGCTCTGGCAGGCGCTCACGCTCTCCAAGACCATTCCTTCGGCAAGCGTTGCTAAGCAGATCCTGGACGAGCTCATCGAGGCCAACAAGGATTTCTGGCCCGAGCTTAAGTAAGGGCTACTGTCTAGAACCCTCACGCATCTCTGCTTCATTTGCGCCGCCGTGGTGTCCGGATTCGCCCGGATGCTGCGGCGGCGCTATACTTATGAAGTTTGAAGTACCTGTACCAAAAGGAGCTGTCGTGTCCCTTTCCATCGGTATCGTGGGCCTGCCCAACGTGGGCAAGTCGACGCTGTTCACCGCGCTTACCAAAAAGACCGGCCTTGCCGCCAACTACCCGTTTGCCACGATCGACCCCAACGTGGGTATCGTCGATGTGCCCGATAGCCGCCTGCAAAAGCTCGCCGACATCGTCAACCCCGGCCGCATTGTGCCGGCGACGGTCGAGTTTGTCGACATCGCAGGTCTGGTGAAGGGCGCTAACGAGGGCGAGGGCCTGGGCAACCAGTTCTTGGCAAACATCCGCGAGACCGACGCCATCTGCGAGGTCGTGCGCTACTTTAAGGACCCCAACGTCATGCGCGAGGTGGGCCGCACGGGCGAGTTCGTCGATCCCGCCGGCGATGCCGACACCATCATGACCGAGCTCATCCTGGCCGACATGGGCACGCTCGAGAAACAACTGCCCAAGCTCGAGAAGGAGGCCAAGCGCGACAAGGAGCTCATGCCCAAGTTCGAGGTGGCCAAGCGCCTGCTCGCCTGGCTCAACGAGGGCAAGCGCGCCGCATCCATGGAGATGACCGACGAGGAGCGCGCTGCTGCCAAGGGCTTGTTCCTGCTTACTATGAAGCCCATCCTGTATGTGGCCAACGTAGACGAGGACATGCTCAACGAGGACCTGGCGCCCATCGACGGTGTCAAGCCGCTACCCATCTGCGCCAAGATCGAGGCCGAGCTTTCCGAGCTCGATCCCGAGGACGCCGCCGACTACCTGGAGAGCCTGGGCTTGGAGCAGCCCGGCCTGGACGTGCTCGCGCAAGCAGCCTACAAGCTGCTCGGCCTGCAGTCGTTCTTTACGGCTGGCGAGATGGAGGTCAAGGCCTGGACGGTTCGTCAGGGCGCGACCGCCCCGCAGGCCGCCGGCGTCATCCACACCGACTTTGAGCGCGGCTTTATTAAGGCCGAGGTTATTGGCTATGACGACTACATCGAGCTCGGCGGCGAGCAGGGCGCCAAGGCCGCCGGCAAGCTGCGTATTGAGGGCACGGACTATGTCATGGCCGATGGCGACGTCGTGCACTTCCGCTTTAACGTGTAAGGACGACGCATATGTTTAAATATGGCAAAAAAGCTGGCTACATGGGTATTGCGCTGCTCGTACTTGCGGTGATTCCGCTGGTGGTTGCAGCGTTTGTGATCCCCAACATTGGCCCCGAGGTGGCAACGAAGTTTAACGCAGCCGGCGAGGTGACGCGCTGGGGTAAGAGCTACGAGCTGCTGGCACTGCCGGTGCTCAACCTGCTGCTGAGCGTGGCGACGTACTTTACGGCGGGACGCCAGGCAAAGAACAACGAGGACTCCGCTGTGATGGCACGTCTTGCGTGCGAGCGCTACCTGCGCAACGGCTGCATCACGGGCGTGTTCCTCAATGTAATCAACGTCTACTTTATGTATTCGGCGATTACTGGAACGGGCTTTGGCTTTGGTTTCTAGCTTGTCCTTTTAGGCAACGAGCCTGCACACATATTCAATGGCTGCTGCGAGGCCGCCGCTCGATCGTGGTTTAAAGACCATGTCGGCGGCGGCCTCGTTTTCGTATCCGGCGCCGCGAAGGGCAAGTGCGATACCGGCTTCCAGGAGAAGGGGCAGACCTCGTTGGCTGGTTGCGATTACGGCAGCCTGCTTGAGCGAGCAGCTGTGCGCTTGGCATTGGATGGCAAGTTCACCTTGCGCCGGGCAAGGGACCAGAACGGCGGCGACGCGACTTGATAGCAATGCAAATGCTGTGCGCTCATCGGGCGAAAGGCATTCTGCTTCAACGACGACGAGCTTGGGCGGCGCGCTGTTTGCGCGAAGCGTGGCTCGGTACATGCGGACCGAAGAACCCGACATAGAAAACTCCTGTGTATTCGGCAAAACGTAAACTATAGTTTACGTTTATGTTCGGCTCCATTTCAAACTCGGCTGCATGGACGAACGTGCGAAACAGATTCTTGGCAGGCGGGTCGAAGAGACACGCAGGGACCTTGGTATCTCCAAGGTTGATTTTTGTGTGGCAACAGGAATCAGTCGACCCTACCTCGACCGAATCGAAGATGGGACGGCAAATTTCACGCTCAAGGTTCTATTTAAGATCGCGCCCGCACTCGGCATGACGGTGTCAGAGCTTCTCGAGGGTATCGAATAGGGGATACCCGTCGACAACTGAATTACACCATCGGGATGCGGTCGTGGTTGACTTGGCTGTAGAACAGGCGCTGGATTTCGGCGGCATCGCGTGACTGGCCGAGTGCCCACATGGTTTTGGCCACGAGCGTCTCGGTGGTCATGTCGTCGCCGCGCAGAATGCCCGGATAATCGGCGTAAGCACGGCCGACCTCGTAAACGCCCAGATCGAGGCCCTCTTCGGGGACCTGCGTGGTCATAACGACAGTGCGGCCCGAATCGACCCAGCGGAAAATAGCCTCTTGGAACGACTCGCCCGACTCACCAAACTCGGGGATACCGCCAATGCCAAAGGTCTCAAGGATTACAGCATCGTAGCTATCGGCAAGGGCGTCGAGGATGCCCGGGTTTACGCCGGGCGTAAGCTTGAGTACAAATACGCGCGGATCGATGCTGTCGTAGAAACGCACCGGGTTTTCGCCCTGATGCGTGCCGTGAAGCCCATTGCGCACGATGCGGTCGTTGCGGATATAGGCAATGGGCGGATAGTTTACGCTAATGAACGCGTTAAAGCTCATGGTGCGCTGCTTGCGGGCGCGCGTGCCGGCAATGGCGACGCCGCCAAACACGATCGAGACGTCGTGCGAGTGCTCGTCGAGCGCATAGAGCAGGCTCTGGTACAGGTTGAGCTTGGCGTCGGTAAAGGGGTTGCCCATGGGCTTTTGCGAGCCGGTGAGCACGATGGGCTTGGGGCTGTCCTGAATCAGATAGGAAAGCGCCGCCGCGGTGTAGCTCATGGTGTCGGTGCCGTGCAGAATCACGAAGCCGTCGTGGTCGGCATAACCCTCGACGATGACGTCGCGGATACGCATCCAGTCACTGGGGCGCATATTGGTGCTGTCGATGTTCATGGGCTGCACTACGTCGAGCTCGCAGAGGCCCGAGATCTCGGGGACGCTCTGGGCGAGCTCCTCACCGGTCAGGGCGGGGGAGAGGCCGTTGCCGTCCTCGGTCGATGCGATGGTGCCGCCCGTGGCGATGAGAAGGATGCGCTTCATGCTGGTATTCCTATCGTATTTGCCGCCGCAGAGGCGGAGTCGTTCGGCAGTATTGTGGCACAGGGCGTCCAATGTTCAAACGTATTACATCATCTGTAACGTTTGAAAACACTTCAATTGCCGTCAAATAGGGGCCCAGGTCGTGCGTTTGCCGTGCGCTGATGGCTGCGAGGGGCGAGAAACCCCATATAACGTGTACACTATGGAGGTTATTTTCGTTCATTCACGCGGGTGGGCACCGGCTCCCCGCCAACAAGAGGGGGAACCATGGATCAAAAGGCTTCCGCAAAGGTCCTCGTACTCGACTTTGGTGCGCAGTACGGTCAGCTCATTGCCCGTCGCGTCCGCGACCTCAACGTGTATTCCGAGATTGTCCCCTGCGACATCTCGGCCGACGAGATTCGCGAGATGAACGCCTCTGCGCTCATCCTTTCCGGCGGCCCGGCTTCCGTGTATGCCGAGGACGCTCCGTCCATCGATCCCGCCATCTTTGACCTGGGCCTTCCCGTCCTGGGCTTTTGCTACGGCCATCAGATCACAGCCGTGACGCTCGGCGGCAAGGTCGGTCACTCCGAGGTGGGCGAGTACGGCCGCGCCACCATTACGCGCACGGCCGGCGCCAAGCTCTTTAACTCCACGCCTATGGAGCAGACCGTGTGGATGAGCCACCGCGACGCCGTGTCCGAGGTGCCCGAGGGCTTTACCGTTACCGCCAGCACCGACGTGTGCCCGGTTGCTGCCATGGAGTGCGTCGAGCGCAAGATCTTCACCACGCAGTTCCACCCCGAGGTCAAGCACTCCGAGTACGGTCAGCAGCTGCTGAGCAACTTCCTGTTTGAGATTTGCGGCCTGGAGCCCAACTGGAGCATGGACAACCTGGTCGAGACCATGACGGCCGAGTTCCGCGAGAAGGTCGGCGACGACCGCGTGATTCTGGCCCTGTCCGGCGGCGTCGACTCCTCCGTCGTGGCTGCGCTGGGCGCCCGCGCCGTGGGCAAGCAGATGACCTGCGTGTTCATCAACCACGGCCTGCTGCGCAAGGGCGAGCCCGAGCAGGTGGAGGAGGTCTTCACCAAGCAGTTTGACGTCGACTTTATTCACGTCCACGCCGAGGACCGTTATGCCGAGCTTCTGGCCGGCGTGACCGAGCCCGAGGAGAAGCGCCGCATCATCGGTACGCAGTTCTGGAAAGAGTTCTTCGCCGTGGCGCAGCAGCTCGAGTCCGATGGCAAGCCGGTCAAGTACCTGGCTCAGGGCACCATCTACCCCGACATCATCGAGTCCGGCGCTCGCAAGACGGGCGGTAAGACGGCCACCATCAAGAGCCACCACAACCTGATCCCGTTCCCCGAGGGCGTGCACTTCGACCTCATCGAGCCGCTCGATCATTTCTTTAAGGACGAGGTCCGCGCGCTTGGTCTGGCGCTTGGCCTGCCGGGTCACATCGTGTTCCGTCAGCCTTTCCCGGGTCCGGGTCTGGCCATCCGCATCATCGGCGCGGTCGACAAGGAGAAACTCGAGATCATCAAGAACGCCGACGCCATCGTGCGTGAGGAGCTCGATGCCTACAACCAGCGTCTGTTTGAGCAGACCGGCGAGCGCAACTCCGAGCACAGCTGCTGGCAGTATTTCGCGGTCCTGCCCGACATTAAGTCCGTCGGCGTTATGGGCGACGAGCGCACCTATCAGCGCCCGATCATCCTGCGTGCCGTCGAGTCCAGCGATGCCATGACCGCCGACTGGGCCAAGCTGCCCTACGACGTGCTGGCCCGCATCTCTGGCCGCATCGTTGCCGAGGTTCCCGGCGCCAACCGCGTGTGCTACGACATCACGTCCAAGCCGCCCGCGACCATCGAGTGGGAATAGAACAGACGTTCGATTCTGTGTTATAATATCCCGCAATGGGCGCGGCCTCTTCCGAAGCCGCGCCCATTGCTATATTTGGTCGGATATCGACGGAAACCCAAGCTCAGGGAGGTTTGTTGCGATGGCATACGATTTCAAGAAGGAGTTCAGGGAGCTCTACAAGCCGTCCGGCAAGCCGAGCGTCGTAACCGTTCCGCCTATGAGCTACGTCGCCGTGCGGGGCAAGGGCAATCCCAATGCCGAAGGCGGCGAGTACCAGAACGCGTTGCCGCTGCTCTACGGCGTCGGTTATACCATCAAGATGTCGAAGAAGGGCCCGCGAGAGATCAAAGGCTATTTCGACTTCGTCGTGCCTCCGCTCGAGGGCTTCTGGTGGCAAGACCGCACCGATGGCGAGATTGATTATGCGCGGAAGGATGACTTCAACTTCATCTCGTGCATCCGTCTGCCCGATTTCGTCACTCGCGAGGACTTCGACTGGGCAGTTTCGGAAGCTGTCGCCAAGAAGAAGCTGGACTTCTCGGCGGTCGAGCTGCTGAGGGTCGACGAGGGTCTTTGCGTTCAGTGCATGCATACCGGGCCTTACGACGACGAGCCGGCGACCATAGACGCCATGCGCGCATTCGCGGCGGAACGGGGCTACGCCCCCGACTTCTCCGAAGCCCGTCTGCATCACGAGATTTACCTCTCCGACCCGCGCAAGTGCGCGCCGGAGAAGCTCAAGACCGTGATCCGTCATCCCATAAAGTTGATTTAGCGAAGCGAGTGACGCCAATCGCTTCGGCTTTTTGGGGGCTCGCCGTGGCGTGGTCGGCAACGGGACGCGCCATGCGACCGGTGGCGGAGGCCGAGGCGCGGGAGCGCGCGTTCGTTTGCACCGCCTCGCACGACCTCGTCACCCCGCTCATGGCGGTGACCGCGAACTGCGACGTACTTGAAGCGGAGGCATCCGATCAGGCCGGCCTTGCGTCCTGGGTCGCCAACATCCGTGCAGCGGTGGACGAGATGGCGACTCGCATCGCTGACATGCTCATGCACATGGGCGGCGACTAGCCAGGGCGATCCCTGCAACGGGCATTATTATCCGGGAAGCGTTTGATTGCGAGGCACGCCGGTGTGAGGGCCTGAGTCGTTAGGCCCTCACAGGGGGACCGCGATGGTGGCCACCGCGCCGCCCGAGGGGCTGTTGGCGAGCGAGACGGAGCCCCCGTGGGCGCTCGCGGCCTCGGAGGCGACGTGGAGGCCGAGCCCGTAGTGGCGGCCTCCGTCGCGCGAGGAGCGGGAGGAGTCGTCTGTGAAGAGGCGCTCGCAGCCGCGTTCGAGGGCGGCGGGAGAGAAGCCCGGTCCGTCGTCGGACACCTCGATGACGAGGTGGCCGCCCTCGACGTCGCAGGAGACCGCCACGCGCGAGCGCGCGTGCTCGGCGGCGTTGGCCACGAGGTTCGCGGCGGCTCGCGCCAGGCTGGTTCGGTCGAGCAGGGCCTCGGGCGCGCCCGCGACAGCAGGGCCCGTGGCCGCGTCGAGCGTCACGCCTCGCGCCCGGGCGATCTGGGCGGCCTCGGCGAGGACCTGCTCGCAGAGCTCGGCCGGCCGCATGGGGGCCCTCTCCGCCCCGCCGGACCCGCGCGAGGCCTCGATGAGCAGGCGCACGTAGCCGTCGAGCCTTTCGACACTGCCGGCTATGTCGCGCGCGGCGGCCGCGAGGTCGGCGTCTTTCTCGTCTTCCAGCTCCTCCGCCACGAAGTCGGCATTGGCGCGCAGCACGGTGAGCGGCGTCTTGAGGTCGTGGGCGAGCGACGCCACCTGCTCGCGCTGCCCCCGCTCCGCGGCCCAGCGGGCTTCGAGCGACTCGGCGAGGGAGGCCCGCATAGCGTCCATCGCGGCGAGGACGTCGTTCACCTCGCGCACGTTGGTGCTGCCGACCGCGAAGTCGAGCTCCCCCGCGCCGACGCGCTCCGCCGCCTCCGCGAGTGGCGCCATCTTGCGCGAGATCACGCGGCTCGCGCGGCGCGCCACGAGCGCGAGCGCGAGCGCGCTTCCCGCAGCGGCGCCGACGAGCATGAGGTTCTGCGGGTTGGGAAGCAGGCCGGCGAGGTCGCGCGAGACCCACTGCGGCAGGTACTCACTGACGAGTGCGCAGGCCCCGCCGCCCTTGAGCGGGAACGCGGCGTAGGTGAGGCCCGAGCCCCCGCCCTCAATCTCCACTGTGCCCGGATCCGCGGCGAGTGCCGCACGGGCCATTTCCGTCGCGTCCTCGAGCCGCGTGCCCTCGAGGTCTGTCATCAGCACGTATCCGTCCTTATTCAGGATGAGGTAGCGGTATGCCGTCGGCACGTCCTGCTGCCCGCAGACGCCGTCGCGTGCCAGGCCCTCCGCGACCTCGCGCGTATTGGCCGGCCCCCAGCTTGCCTCGTAGACGAAGCCCGCGTTGATCGCCGCGGAGAGCGCCATGAACGAGGCGAGCCACGCCGTGGCAACCGCCGCGAACGCGTAGGCGAAGTAGCGCGCGATGACGAAGGAGAGCGGCATGCCCCCGCGACCTCGCGCCCCGGTCCTCAAAGCTGCCACTTGTACCCCATCCCCCAGACGGTCGCGATCGGATCGGCGCCGGCCTCGGAGAGTTTCCTCCGGGCGCGGCTGACCTGCATGGATATGGCCGCGTCGTCGGCGTCGCTCTCCCAGCCGAGCACCGCCTCGCGTATCTGTGCGCGGCTCATGACCTGCCCGGGGTGGCGGGCGAGGTACTCGCAGATGGCGTACTCGGTGGGCGTGAGCGGCACGGCCTCGCCACCCACGGCGAGGCCGCGCGCCCCGAGGTCGATCCGCACCTCCCCGAAGGAGAGGGCGTGCGAGCGCGGCCGGCGCTCACGGCGTAGATGGGCCGCGACCTTGGCGCGCAGCTCCGCGGCCCCGAAGGGCTTGCGGACGTAGTCGTCGGCGCCCAGGCCGTAGCCGGCCACGGCGTCCTCCTCGGCCACGCGCGCGGTCAGGAAGATGATGGGCCCGTCGAAGTCCGGGCGGATCTGCCGCACGAGCTCGAAGCCGTCGAGCCCCGGCATCATGACGTCGCAGAGCACGAGGTCGAAGCGCGAAAGGTCCATCCCCGGGACCGCCGTCGGGTCCGCTGCCTTGACGACCTCATGGCCGTCGCGGCCGAGGACGCGCGCGAGCGCGTCGAGGATCGCCCGCTCATCATCCACTGCCAGTATCCTCGCCATATTCGACCTCCTGAAACTCCCGTTGCATTGTACTTGCGCCGCGCTCAGCGGTCTAGAGCCCCGCGCGCAGCCGCGGGCGCCTCGGCCGCATCGCACGCGCGGTAGCGCACGCCCGAGCCGCCGCGCGCCTCAATCTCGAGCCAGCCCTCGCCGTTCGACTCCCGTCCGAAGAAGATGAGCTGGAGCTCTCGGACATTGCCCCTGTCGTCCGCCGCGTCCACCAGGTAGACGTAGTTCGCCCCCGCCCCGGTGGCGTCGGCGTAGGAGCTCGCGTGGCTGCCGGGCTCGGGCGCGGGCGCCCACATGGTGATCTCAGGGTTGGGCAGCACGCGGTCGGCGATCGAGCGCAGCGCCGACCCCCAGCCGGCGCCGAGCAGGGCATTCCCGCCCAGGACGAGCGCTGCGGAGAGGAGGACGAGCACGGCGGCGAGCGGCTTCCTACTCATCTGCCCTCGCGTCCTCGAAGCGGCAGAACCAGGCCAGAAGGACGGCGGCGGCTGCCAGGGCGAGCACGAGGCCAGCGAGCGCAGTCGTGAGGAGAGGGCCCGCCGCGCGTGCGGCGTCGATGAAGGCCTCCACCCCGAGCGACCCCAGGCGCGCGGGCCAGGCGAGCGGCACCCAGCTCAGGGGCGTCGCCAGGGCACCGGTGAGCTCGCCGGTCATGAGGCCGTGCGCAAGTCCGCCCACTGAGAAGAACGCGAGGAGCATTCCCGCCGCGCCGGCGCCGATGGCGGCGTTGCGGCCGAGGCGCAGGGCCACGCCGAGCCCCAGCGCGTAGAGGGGCAGGCTGCCCAGCACGATGCCCGCCCAGGCGGCCGCAAGCGGAGCGGGCCCGAGCGGCAGGCGCCCGGCGGCGGCGAGCACGGCCCCGAACACGCCGAGCGCCACGGCCAGCGCGCCCGCGCCGAGCGCCGCAAGGGCGAGCAGCTTCGCCGCGGCGGCGCGCCCGCGCGAGGGGACCGCCGTGAGGTTGGCGAGGCGCCCGGCAGCGCGCTCCTCGTCCACGGCGAGCCCGCAGACGATGGCGGACATGAGCGGCATGAGGGCGCCGAGGAACTGGGCGTAGGCGTCCGCGCCCAGCGCCGGGTCCCATCGGGTTATGGAGAAGTACTCGCCGCAGGCAAGACCGGCTGCCAGGCCGCAGGCGAGGTGCACCGCCGTGAGCGGGGAGCGCGCCAGGCGCAGGGCCTCGGAGAGCAGGGCCCGCGAGAGAGTCATGCGCGGCGTCGGGTCGGAGAGTCGTGTCACGGCCATCACCTCTCCTCGGAGCGCGCGAACCAGGCCGCGCCCGCCGCCGTGAGCGCGGCGAACGCGAGCGCGCAGACCGCAAGGCCCGCCAGTGTGAGCATGCCGTCCGCCGTGAGCGCCCCGCCGAGCGCCATGTCTGCCGCGAGTGGCTCGCCGCTCGGCAGCACGGGGATGAAGCTCGTGGGGATGACCATGCTCGCGGACGGCGGAAAGAGCTGCGGCAGCGGCACCAACGACCAGGCGAACCCACCCACGAGCTGCGCGGCGAGCGGGCAGAAGATGCCCGCGAGCATGCCGAGCCGCGCCGTGAGGAAGAGCCCTGCGGGGATCATCCACGCCGCGGTCACCGTGTTGACGAGCGCGCAGAGGAGCATCGTGAGCGTGCCCGCGGCCGTGAGGCCCTGCGAGGAGAACGCCGAGCCCGCGAGGTAGATGCCGAAGACCACGAGGTTCGAGAGCGTGCAGAGCGCGAGGCACCAGAGCGCCTTGGCCCACCAGGCGCGCCCGAGCGGGAAGCCCAAGCCTAGAAGCCCCCGCATCCGCGTGCGCGCGTCCGCCCGCGCGACGCAAGCCACTACGAGCGAGAGAGCCACGGGCAAGAAGAGCGCGTACCAGTAGTTCCACGCGCTGAAGATCTGCACACCCCGGTAGGGCATCGCGCCGAGCAGTGGCATCGGCAGCGCCATGAGCACGGCCAGGCGAACCGGTGCCGCGTGGCGCGACTTCAGGGCCTCGGCGCGCAGGCCCGCGAGCAGGCCGCCTTTCTCGCCCGTCATGCCGCCACCTCCCCGCGTGCTCGTCGCCCTTCCCGGCAGACGCTCATGAAGAGTTCCTCGAGGTCCTGCCCGGGCCGAAGCGCATCCTCGTAGGCGAGGTGCCCCCCGTAGATGATGCCGATGGTGTCCGCCATCTGCTGCACCTCGGAGAGGATGTGGCTCGAGACGATCACCGTCGTACCCGCCGCCGCGAAGCCGCGGATCTGGTCGCGCAGCTCCTCGATGCCGATGGGGTCGAGGCCGTTGGTGGGCTCGTCGAGCACGAGCAGGCGTGGCCGGGCGATCAGCGCCAGCGCGAGCCCCAGGCGCTGCCGCATGCCCATCGAGAAGCGCCCGGCGCGCTTCTTCCCGGTGTCCGCGAGGTCCACGGCGGCGAGCACCTCATCTATGCGGCTCTCGGGAAGGCCCAGCAGCGTGGTGCGCACGCGCAGGTTCTCGCGCGCGGTGAGGTTGGGGTAGAGCGGCGCCTCCTCGATGAGGCTGCCGATTGCGTAGAGGTCCTCGCGGCGCCAGGCGTGCCCGGCAAAGAAGATCTCCCCGGCCGTCGGCCGCAGCATCCCGCAGATCATCTTGAGCGTTGTCGACTTGCCGGCGCCGTTGGGGCCGAGCAGCCCGTACACCTCGCCCTCGCGGATATGAAGGCTCACGTCGGCCACGGCATCCTGTGCCTGGTCGCCGCGGCCGAAGCGCTTGGTGAGCCCGCGCGTCTCGAGCATGTAACCCATGGGTTCGTCCTTTCTCTTCCGGGCGCACGGGCCGAGTCGCCGTGCCCGCGCGCCTTACCTTTCGGGTTCACCATCCATGGTGGGGCGCGTTTCTAACGAAGCCGTAACGGCCGTTGGGCTCTTTTGGAGCCAGCCCTTCTCGACCCGTACGCCACTCATGGTATGTTTATCGCGATAACAAGGACGGAGGTGCCCGTGGCACGCAATAAGTACCCGGAGGAGACGGTCGAGAAGATTCTCGACGTTGCCGAGCGGCTCCTCGTGGAGCGCGGCTAAGAGCACACCACGATGATCTGAAGAGCAATACGCTAAACCGAAAAAGGTAATCGAAGCCGCGCTTGTGGACTTATCGAGGGTCGAGATTCCCGCCCCATCCATCGGCACCCAGCAGAAGGTCGTCGACATCCTCGACCGCTTCGACTCCCTAACGAAATCGCTCACCGACGGTATCCCCGCCGAAATCGAGGTACGCCGGGCGCAGTACGGGTACTACCGCGACCGCCTGCTCGACTTCCGAAACTAAGTGAGAATAAGTTATCGGTACGCTTTTTTATAAAATGTAAAAAAGTACCCCCATAACTTATAAAATGGACACTGAAAAAGAGGGGTGCATCTTGCGTATATACCGACGTGAAAAGTATCTGAAGCAAATGCGTGGTTTCTACCACGATGACGGGATGATCAAGGTGATCACCGGTGTTCGCAGATGCGGTAAATCCTGTCTCATGCAATCAATCGCAGACGAGCTTGTGGAATCCGGCGTAGCGAGCGACCACATCATCTATATCGACCTCGACTCACGGGAGAACAGGAAGGTCAAGACGACCGATGAGCTCGAAAATCTGATTGATATGTCGACTCCAGCAGACACTGAGGGGACGAAGTATCTCTTCATCGATGAGATTCAGAGCGTCAAGGAATTTGAGCTGCTCATCAATGGCTACCGGACAGATGGCGGTTGGTCCATCTTCATTACCGGTTCGAATTCATATCTGCTTTCTGGGCAGCTTGTTACAAAGCTGACGGGTCGCTATATCGAGTTCGAGGTGTTCCCACTCGACTTTGCGGAATATATCGATATGAAGCGTTTTCTCGGCAAGCCTGTCAATGACGTTCTCGTGGGAGAGTTTACCGAGTACCTGACCCTTGGAGGATTTCCCAAAGCGTTGGAGTATGAGGGCGAGGATGAAAAGCGCACCTATATCAAGAGTGTTATTCATGAGATCTTTGAAAAGGACGTCAAACATTCGAACAAGATTAAGAATGTCTCGGTTTTCGATGCCGTCCAGACGTATCTCATCAACAACTTTGGTGCGCCGACGAACCTGAAGAACCTCCTTGCGTACTTCAATGATGTCGAGAAGATTCCCATCAAGCGCGAAACGCTCAATCGGTATATCCAGATTCTTGTTGACGCGAAGATCCTTTATCGCTGCTCGAGGTTCGATCTCAAGTCTCGGAGATTGCTTATCCGCGAAGAGAAGTACTACCTGGCTGATCCCGGCTTCTATTTCGCCATGAACACGGATGCGAGGATTAACTACGGGCCGGCGTTGGAGAACGTGCTCTACCTCTATCTTGCATCGCGCGGGTACGAGCTTTCTGTGGGCCGTATTGGGAAGCTCGAGTGTGACTTCATCGCTCGTAGGCGCAATGCTTACGCCTACATCCAGGTCTCTATGTCGATTGCCGACAGAGGCGTCGAGGAGCGCGAGTACAGGCCGTTCGGCCACATCAGGGATGGGTATCCGCGCTACTTGTTCACGCTTGATCCTCTATTGCAGGAGAGGGATGGCGTCAGGCACCTTAACATGGCGTCGTTTATGCAAGATGGCGGTGATCTTATTTGAGCGGCGGCCAGATCCCTTTGCTTCCAAGTGCGCAAACAGCGCGGGTATCAAATGAGGACCATTGCCTCACGTAGAATCGATAGATTGAAAACTTGTTTTGATGTTGACAGGCTTTTGACCAGTGGCTCCTATTGCTGAGTGGGAATAGCGGAAATAACAGCCTCCGGACCTTTTGGTTCGGAGGCTTTCTTTTTGCATATCTGCCTTAAACGATTCCTTGCCAAAGCCCCTTGAACATCGGGCGGAATCATCGAGCGTGTGCGTTTTCGTAGGCGCCCTTGATCTCTTCCGGCAAATCGTCGGGAATCAGCGCCTTAACTCTATCCTCGTTGCCATCCTGAATCGCCTGTTCGTAGTACCAGCATTTGAACTTCAGCATGTCCAGCGCGCGGTTCATCTTCGCGATCTCCGACTCCATGTGGGCCTTCCGCTCCTCGAACATGGCCTTGCGCTGGGGATATGTCGATGGGCCTTCTGCACACCATTCCATAAACAGTCGGATGTCCTTGATCTCCATCCCAGCCTTCTTTAGGCATTCGATGACCCGAAGCGCCTCGAGTTCCGTTTCGCCGAATCGGCGAATGCCGGACGTCCGCTCCAACCCCGGGAACAATCCCTGCTTGTCGTAATACCGCAGCGTGGATGCGGGCAAGCCGAACATCTCCGCCACCTGTCCGATTGTGTACATGGCCCCTCCGGATAAATCTTGAATTCATTCCTTGACCTAAAGTCAGGTTTAGGTATTACCTTCATTCTCGTCAATATAAATCGGGAGTTCAAGGGGTATTCCGCAATGAGCAAAACGGTTTTGATGGTCTCTTCAAGTCCTCGAAAGAGCGGGAATTCCGAGACGTTGGCGGCGGCTTTCGCCAACGGCGCGCGGGAGGCGGGGCGCTTGGCCGCGCGTAAGCAGATTCGTGTTTAGAACCATCGATAGGAGGAAATCGATCATGGCAATTAAGCAGACGGCGGGCAGAGATGCCCTGGGGGACTTTGCCCCCAAATTCGCACAGCTCAACGACGACGTGCTGTTCGGCGAGGTGTGGAGCCGGGAGGGCGAGCTCTCCCTTCGAGACCGCAGCGTGGTGACGGTGGTTGCCCTAATGGCGCAGGGCCTGACGGACTCCTCGTTCCAATATCATCTGATGTCCGCAAAGAACAACGGCGTGACCAGGGCGGAGATAGCGGAGATCCTTACGCACGCGGCGTTTTACGCGGGCTGGCCCAAGGCATGGGCGGCCTTCCGTATGGCGAAGGAGGTCTGGGCGGATGACGATGCCACCGACGCAAAGGCCGAGCACCAAAACGAGATGGCCTTTCCCATCGGTGCCCCTAACGACGCATTCGCGAAGTACTTTATTGGGCAAAGCTACCTTGCGCCCCTTTCCACCGAGCAGGTCGGCATTTACAACGTGACGTTTGAGCCCGGTTGCCGCAACAACTGGCACGTCCATCACGCCAAAAGCGGTGGGGGGCAGATCCTCGTCTGCATGGCTGGTCGAGGGCTTTACCAGGAATGGGGTAAACCGGCACAGGAGCTGTGCCCTGGCGATGTAGTAAATATTCCCGCGGGCGTAAAGCACTGGCACGGTGCGGCGCCCGACAGCTGGTTCTCCCATCTCGCAGTGGAGGTTCCGGGCGAGGAGGCCTCCAACGAGTGGTTGGAGCCCGTGGACGACGAGCAATACCTTAAAGCGACTGACAAGGAGGCTTAGGCATGGAACAGTTGAAACTGACGCAGGAATGGGACAAAGTATTCCCCAAAAACGACAAGGTTGAGCACAGCAAGGCGACCTTCCACAACCGATACGGCATCACGCTGGCTGCCGACGTATACGTGCCTAAGAACACGGAAGGCAAGCTGCCCGCCATCGCCGTCAGCGGCCCGTTTGGCGCGGTGAAGGAGCAGTCCTCCGGCCTGTACGCGCAGAAAATGGCGGAGCTGGGCTTTTTCGCAATTGCCTTTGACCCGTCCTATACCGGCGAGAGCGGCGGCACGCCCCGCTATGTAGCATCGCCGGACATCAACACCGAGGACTTCTGCGCAGCGGTGGATTTCCTCTCTGTACAAGAAAGTGTTGACCCGGAGCGTATCGGCATCATCGGTATCTGCGGTTGGGGCGGCATGGCAGTCAATGCGGCGGCCATCGATATCCGTATCAAAGCTACCGCGGCTATGACCATGTACGATATGACCCGCGTGACCGCAAATGGCTACTTTGACGCCGAGGATTCCGAGCAGGCGCGCTTCGAAAAGCGTAAAGCGCTGAACGCGCAGCGCACCGAGGACTATAAAAACGGCAGCTATGCGCTGGCGGGCGGCGTGGTCGATCCGCTACCGGAGGACGCGCCGCAGTTTGTAGCGGACTATTACGCCTACTACAAAACTCCGCGAGGCTATCATCCCCGCAGCCTGAACTCTAACGGTGGCTGGAATGTGACGTCCTCGCTGTCGTTCCTAAATATGCCGATTTTGCAATACAGCAGCGAAATTCGCTCTGCGGTACTGCTGGTGCATGGCGAGAAGGCGCACTCCCGTTATTTCAGCGAAACCGCGTACAACAAGCTGACGGGGGACAACAAGGAATTGTTCATTATCCCCGGCGCCAGCCATACCGACCTCTACGATCAGATGGATATCATTCCGTTTGAAAAGCTGAAGGCGTTCTTTGAGGAATACCTGAAATAAGCGTGTATTGATTTAATGCCAGGTCTCCAGCAACGATTCTTCTAAAGAGTGGGAGTAGCTGAAACGAGGCGATTGAATAACTCCATTCGTTTTGGTTACAACGAAATGTGTGCCGCGCGTCTGCGGCATGAAGAAGGGAGATTTCTATGAATATCGTTGTGTTGAGTGGTAGCCCGCGCAAGGGTGCCAATACCGACACCATGGTCGAGGCATTTGCCGAGACCGCGCGCGAGGCCGGCCATACGGTCGAGGTCGTCCGCGTTGCCGGCAAAAAGATTGCTGGTTGTCTGGGATGTCAGTACTGCTTTACCCATGAGGGCACCTGTGTGCAGACGGATGACATGGCCGATGTGATCGAGTCGCTGAAAGGCGCCGATATGGTTGTCTTCGCTTCGCCTATCTACTGGTTTGATATCACTGCGCAGGAGAAGGCCGCCATCGACCGCCTGTACGCCTTCGGTGCTACGGGCTTCCCGTTCACCAAGACGGCCCTTTTGCTCGATAGCCACAGCGAGGGCGTCTATGATGCAGCGATCGCTATGTACAAGTCAACTTGCGCATACTGCAAGTGGGAGGACCAGGGCATTGTCACCATCAACGGTATGACCGAGCGCGACAGCATGGCATCGTCGCCCAAGTTGAAAGAGGTGCGAGAGCTCGCTCGCAAGCTCGCCTAAGGACAAGAAGAACGCATGGCAATCAGCGTTGGCGGAAAGCCTACTTCCCTTACCAAGAGGATTACTGATTGCCATGCGTTGATGTCCTTATGGACAATCTCCGCATGCTAGGAGACTTTCTCGCTCAGGAACTCCCTGAATGCGGGGATGTCAAAGCCAACGAGACCACGCCCACGTTCCCCGATGACGCCGTCCTCGAGAAGGCGGCGTTTGTACTGGCTTGCGTAGTTGCTGGCGACACCCATGCGTTTGGCTATCTCCGAGACCCTGCTGGGGCCAGAATCGGGCAGCATCGCGAGTAAAAACTTAATGTCTTTATCGGAAAGCTCTCGATAGGTCGTTTCGAGAGAAGCCCGATGTCATGCTTCTCGAGTTGCCTGAAGACGCCATTCATGTACGTGCGCCAGTTACCCTGAGTCTCCTGAGCATATGTCCAATCGATGCCGACTGGCCCAATCTGAACGCCGCTTATGCACGCGCGAGGCTGTGAGAGGCGGCTATCTGCCGCCTCTTTGGTTCGCTCGATAATATCTTCGAGCATGCCTGGCATGGCGGAGACATTTGCTGCGGTCCACGGTGGCCCCTTTGCAGGTTTTGCTAGTTTTTGCAACTTTTGCTAATTTTTGCAAGTTTTGCTAACGGTTTAACATGTCTTGTGCCGCGGGATTGCAGGAGTGAAAAACGGGGATTCCTATTATTCCGACTACGTTGCAGCGAGCGGGGCCCGGAGCGCGATGTTGCTGCGCTCCGGGCCCCACCGTTTTGAGAGCTTATGGCGGTTCTGCCGTCGTCCTAGTCAAACAGGCTCGGCATGTCGTTTTCCTTCATGAGGGCACCGGCTGAGGGGAGGCTCTGCGCGGTGAACTTCTCGGCCGAGACGCCGGCGCCAAGAATCTCCTCGGTCGTGCCGACGGTGGTGACCGAGCGGCCCTTCTTGGCCGTAAAGGCCTGGACGCCCTGCGTGTTGGTAGTCGTCTTGGTCTTGAGCAACGACGTGTTAAAGTTCATCAAACGATAGTCGCTCGAGACCAGTGCGATGTCGCGATCTTCCTTGAGCACCTGGGCATACAGCAGCTTGCTGCCACCGTAGATGGCGTTCTTGAGGCGTTTGCGGTTGGTCTTGGTGACGTATCCAGAAAGCGCGACGCGCACCACGCGGCCGTTCTCAAAGACAAACAGCACGTCGGCCTTGTAGTCCTCGGGGTCGATGACCCAGATGACACTCTCGTCGGGTTCCATCTCAAGATCGGTCGGCAGGTACGAGCCCAGCTGGGCCGACTTGGTATCCTCAAACGTCGCGACCTTGCACTTGTATACCTGACTCTTGTTGGTAAACACGAGCAGCTCGTGCGTGTTGGAGGACGGGAACTCGATAAAGGGCTTATCGCCGTCCTTGTACTTGAGCGTGGTCGCCTTCTTGAGCACGCGGTCCGTCATCTTCTTAAGGTAGCCATCGCGCGAGAGCATGATGGTCACCGGGTACTCCTCGACCTCGGGCTCCAGGCTTACCTCGACGACCTCATGGGGCTCGATCCTGCCCGTGCGGCGCGGCATCACATATTTCTTGTTGACTGCTGCCAGCTCATCGCTGATGACCTTCTTGATGTTGTCTTCGCTCGAGAGAATCTCCTCAAGCTCGGCAATCTCACCCTCGAGCTTGGCGATGTCCTTGGTGCGGTTGAGGATGTACTCCTCGTTGATGTTGCGGAGCTTAAGTTCGGCAACAAACTCGGCCTGGGTCTCGTCGATGTCGAAACCCTTCATAAGGTTGGGCACGACCTCGGCCTCGAGCTTGGTGCCACGGATGATGGCGATCGCCTTGTCGATGTCGAGCAGGATCGCCTCGAGGCCGTGCAGCAGGTGCAGGCGCTCGGACTTTTTGCCCAGGTCATAGTTAATGCGGCGACGTGTGGACTCAATACGCCACTTGACCCACTCGTGCAGGATCTGACGCACGCCCATAACACGGGGATAGCCGTCGACTAGCACGTTAAAGTTGCACGAGAACGAATCCTGTAGCGTGGTCGAGCGATAGAGCTTGGCCATGAGCTTGTCGGGGTCGACGCCACGCTTAAGGTCGATGGCGATGCGCAGGCCCGAGAGGTCGGTCTCGTCGCGGATGTCGGCAATCTCCTTGACCTTGCCCTCTTTGGAGAGCTTGACGATGCGCTCGATGATGACATCGGTCTTGGTGGTGTAGGGGATCTCGTAGACCTCGATGATGCGCTCTTCAGGAATCCAACGCCAGCGGGAGCGAATCTGGAAGCTGCCAAGGCCGGTCTCGATGATCTTCTCCATCTCCTCGCGGCGGTAGATAATCTCGCCGCCGGTCGAGAAGTCGGGCATGGGCATGTACTCGAGCAGATCGCAGTCGGGATCCTGCAGGTAGTGCATCGTGGCGGTACAGACCTCGTTGAGGTTGAAACCGCAGATGTCGGACGCCATGGCTACGCCGATGCCCTTGTTGGCCGAGACGAGGATATTGGGGAACGTGGTGGGCAGCAGGCGCGGCTCCTTCATGGCACCGTCGTAGCTGTCGACGAAGTCGACCGGGTCCTTGTCGATGTCCTTGAAGATCTCGGCGCTGATGGGGGAGAGCTTGGCCTCGGTATAACGCGAGGCGGCGTAGCTCAGATCGCCCGAATAGTACTTGCCAAAGTTGCCCTTCGACTCCACGAAGGGGGCAAGCAGTGCTTCGTTGCCCGTCGCCAGGCGCACCATCGTCTCGTAGATCGCGGCATCGCCGTGCGGGTTGAGCTTCATGGTCTGGCCCACGATGTTGGCGCTCTTCTGGCGCTCGCCCTTGAGCAGACCCATCTTGTACATGGTGTAGAGCAGCTTGCGGTGCGAGGGCTTAAAGCCGTCGATCTCGGGGAACGCACGCGAGACGTTGACGCTCATGGCGTAGGGCATGTAGTTGACCTCGAGCGTCTGCGTGATCGGCTGGTCGGTGACCTCGGAGTGCAGGCCGATGACGTTTTCGGCGTTGACCTGCTTTTTCTTTGGCTGGTTCTTCGTCTTCTTCTTTGCCACGATTCCCTCTTGAACTTCTTATGGGCCGTCGTTATCGATTTGCTGCTACTGCAGGTCCAGCTGGTCCAGGTATTCCTTGCCGTGCTCGGAGATATGGCGCTTGCGGCCTGCCTCGTCGTTGCCAAGCAACAGGTTGAACATGGTTTCCATCTTGGTGACGTCCTCGGGCTCCACCTTGATCAGGCGGCGCGTCTCGGGGTTCATGGTGGTGAGCCACATCATGTCCGGATCGTTCTCACCAAGACCCTTGGAGCGGTTGATGGAACACTTCTGGTCGCCGATCTCTTTGAGGATGCCGTTCTTCTCGAGCTCGGTGTAGGCAAAGTAGGTCTTCTCTTTGCAGTTGATCTCGTAGAGCGGCGACTCGGCGATATACACGTAACCCTCGTCGATAAGTGTGGGCACCAGGCGGTAGAGCATGGTGAGCACGAGCGTGCGGATGTGATAACCGTCGACGTCGGCGTCCGTACAGATGATGACCTTGTTCCAGTTGAGGTTGTCCAGGTCAAAGGCGCCGAGGTTCTTGATGCGCTTGTCCTTGATCTCCACACCGCAGCCCAGCACGCGCATAAGGTCCATGATGATGTCGGACTTAAAGATGCGCGGATAATCCTCCTTCAGGCAGTTGAGGATCTTACCGCGGACGGGCATAACGCCCTGGAACTCGGCATCGCGCGAGGTGCGAATGGCGCCTGCTGCCGAGTCGCCCTCTACGATGTAGATCTCGCGGCGGCTCTTGTCCTTGGAGCGGCAGTCGATGAACTTCTGCACGCGGTTGGCCATGTCGGTCTTCTGCTGCAGGTTGGTCTTGATGCTCTGACGCGTCTTCTCGGCGTTCTCGCGCGAGCGCTTGTTGATGAGCACCTGCTCCATGATCTTGTTGGCGGCGTCTTTATTCTCGATCAAGTAGGTCGAGAGGCGCTCCTTAAAGAAGGCCGTCATAGCCTGCTGGATAAAGCGGTTATTGATGGCCTTCTTGGTCTGGTTCTCGTAGGACGTCTGAGTGGAGAAGCAGTTGGTCACCAGCACCAGGCAGTCCTGGACGTCCTGCCATTTGATGCCGCTCTCGTTTTTGTTGTATTTGCCCTGTTGCTTGATGTAGGCATCGATGGCGCTGGTCAGAGCGCTACGGGCGGCCTTCTCGGGCGAACCGCCGTTCTCGAGCCACGATGAATTGTGGTAGTACTCCTGCATCATGAAGGTGCGCGAGAAGCACATGCATGCGGTGATTTTTACGTTGTAATCGGGCAGGTCCTCGCGATCGCGACCGCGACGGTCGGCCTCGATAAAGAAGGGCTCGGTGAGGTAGTCGGTACCGACCTTCTCGAGCACGTAGTCTTCGATGCCCTTGGGATAGCAAAAATCCTCTTCGGAAAACTCGCCATCGTCACCTTCGATGCGCAGGCGGAAGGTCACGTTGGCGTTGACCACGGCCTGGCGGCGCATGGTCTCGCGATACCAATCGTGGGGAATGCTAATCGAGGTAAAGACCTCAAGATCGGGACGCCATTTAATGGTGGTGCCGGTGCGATCCTCGTCGCTGGGCTCAATCTCGAGTGCCTTCTTTTTGGCGCCGATGACCTTGCCCTTCTTAAAGTGCAGGGAGTACTTGTTGCCGTCGCGCCAAACCGTGACGTCCATGTATTCGGAAGCGTACTGAGTCGCGCAGGAGCCCAGGCCGTTGGTGCCGAGCGAGAAGTCGTAGTCGCCGCCCTGGTTGTTGTTGTACTTGCCGCCGGCATAGAGCTCGCAGAAGACGAGCTCCCAGTTAAAGCGCTTCTCGGAAGGGTTCCAGTCGAGTGGGCAGCCACGGCCATTGTCCTCTACCTGGATAGAGCCATCGCGAAAGGCGGTAAGGGTGATGAGCTTGCCGTAGCCCTGGCGCGCCTCGTCAACGGCGTTGGACAGGATCTCGAAGGCGGCATGCGCGCAGCCGTCGAGTCCGTCCGAGCCAAAGATGACGGCGGGGCGCAGGCGTACGCGCTCCTCGTCCTTGAGCTGGCGGATACTGTCGTTACCATAGTTTGCGGTGTTTTTTGCCATACTCGCTCTCTCGGTGTTCCCTTGCTGCGTTTAAGTCATATAGATAGTCAAGTTAGCATAGCCCAGCCCTTGGGCGATTCCAACCAACACGAAATCCATCGAACAATCGTTCGGAGTTCGATGGATTTCGTTTGCTCGGACAAAACCGAGTCGGTTCTGTTCGAGTAAGTTTGAATAGCGAATCGAAATTGTTATGTCCGCACGGCGATGACGAACATGGTTTTCATAATGACAGATATAGTTGACATCTTTTGATGAATGCAATATATTTCTGTCATGTTGCAACGGATACCTGTCCACATTTACGAAAGGAGCTCCATGCCGGGTAAGAAAAACCTTCGCATGAAGGCGGCGCGCGCGGCGGCTGGCCTTTCGCAAGCCGACTTGGCCCAGGCCGTGGGCGTTACGCGCCAGACCATTGGCCTGATCGAGGCGGGCGGCTACAACCCCACGCTCAATCTGTGCGTGGCAATCTGTAAAGCGCTACGCGTTACGTTGAACGACTTGTTTTGGGAAGACGAAACCGACGCCGACTCTAATATTCTTTAGGAGTTCACTATGAAATTTGAAGATCTGAAACTCGTGCAAAAGTGGCGTGAATATGCCGGCCCAAAGGATGAGCGCTTGGAGGCTGAGAGCGCGAAGGTCTACAAGATTGGTTTCGTGCTGCTTTCGTTTGGCATGTTGATGATCTTTTTCTACCAGTTTATTGCTCGACAGGTTGCGTGGGTTCACAGCGACGCCAGTGAAATGCCGCATGGCTTTGCAACGCCGTTTGAGGCAGCCATGTATTTGTGGCTCGTTCTCGTGATGTTGATTTGCGCAGGACTGCAAACGCGGAAGGGCTATGTCGATACCAATCGTTTTGGGCAAACCGAGCATCTTCCTGTTGGATATTTCCTGCTTGTCAGCGGTCTTAGCGGCGCCGCGTTCGCGCTTGTTATTGCCGCAATGCGCTGTATCGCTGAGGCGCAGATCGTACCGCTCGAAAGCGTCTTTTGGTTGGCGAACCTGGCCACGGGCGTGTTCTGTGGTGCGACGATTGCCATAGCCACATTCGCCGCCCTGTGCGCATCATTCTTCTCGGCGAAAAAGCGCCGCGCTAAGATCGAGGCAGAACTTGACTCCGCTGGCGAGATCTAATGCGTAATGGGCTGGCTCTGGGTATCCAGAACCAGCCCTTTTTGGTGTTCGATGAGCCGAGTCGGCGTCTCTCGCAAAGGTAACTGAGAGCTAGTGAGGCTTATCAGAATTGACCTCATTGGCGGTGTCTTTTTCGAGCGCCGTGCGGCGGGCACTGTAGGCGACGAGGCCGGCGCCTGCCGCGGCGAGTGCTGCTGCGGCTGCCGTAAGGGGAGCGTTGACGTCGCCCGTGCCCGCAAGCGCGCCCGCTTTTCCGGAGCGCTTGTTATTGCCGTGATCCTTGCCACTGCTGGAGCTGCTTCCGCCGGAGCCGCCGCCCTTGTCAGTACCGCCGCCACTCGAGCCGCCACCGCCGTCCGCCGTCATCGGTGCATCGTGAAGTCCTGTCGTATCCGCGCTGTCGTATACGCCGACCTGAACTTCTGAGCGTTCGCATGCCGCGTCGGGCACATGAAGCTCGTGCAGCACGGCACCCAGCGCCGAGTTTGCGCCCGGTCGAATTTCCTCGAGCGTTACGGGATCGAGCGCCACCAGATTACGCGCCTTCGCATATAGCGTTACACGTTTGCCCACTTCATCGCTCCAACTCTCGGGGATGGCGAAGCTCATGCGGAACTGTGCCGTGCAACCCGGTGCCAGCACGGCGTTGCCACTGTCGGCTACCAGCGGGTGCGTTGCAAAACGTGCGCCCAGCGTCTCGAGCGCGTACTTCACGTGTGCCATATCGTTGGCCGAAGCGTCCTCGGCAAGCTCTGGATCGTAGATCGAAGCCATGCGTGCGTTTACTCCAAATCCGATGGATGCGCTGGAGAACGGCTGGCTGGAGCCCTCTCGGTACAGATCGATTGTGCCGGCGGTCAGCAAGGTGTTGCCGTCGTTTCGCACCGTGACCATGAAGGATTCGCCTGCTGCTCCGGGCACCACCGCGCCCGAGGTAGCGACTGCGCCCGTCGGAGTGGCACACGCCACCAAGGGCACTTCGATGCCGTGTAGTTCTGCCTCGCTCTTCTCCGCGCTCACAATGTGCGTGGCGAGCGCGGAGAGCATGCTCCCCGACGTCAAAAATGTCGTTATCTGATCGACGGGATGGTCCAGCTCGCACATCACGAACGGCTCCGTAAGCAGATCGCCTGCCAAGGTGCTGGCGAAGATGCGGAAGTGCTTGCCCATCACTGCTACCGGGTTGCCTTCTTCGTCGTAGGTTTGCCCCACCTTGCCATCGGTGTTCTCTACATAGAGCACGCACCTGCCGTTGTTGCTTACGCTAAACGATGCCGGGCCACAGCCTGCGGCACCCACGGGCTGCGTTGCAAATGCCGATGCTCCTCGCGTCCAAGTAATATGCTGCAGTTGCTCGTTGACGGTTGCCAAAAAGCCCGAATGTTGTGGCCACGGCACCGCGTGGGGTACTGTGGCATCTGGTGGCATAACGCCCCAACCCGCGATGGACTGGCCGATCACGGCATACGATGCGCAGCCACAACCGTTTGCAGTTTCGTATGCAACGGGCACCACCATTTTGCCATTGATATTTTCGGGCGCGCCCAGCTCGATGCTCGATGGCGCTTGCGGAAAGCGGAGGACCTGACGGAACGTGAGGCTGTCGCCCAAATCATCCGACCACAGGGTGAAGCACTCCAGCGCAACCTCTGCCTCATTGCCCAGCGCCTTTTCTGCGGTGGTTCCGCGGCGGTGGAGGTAAGCGCCCGACAGGCGCCCGTCGACCAGCGTCTTGCCCACCGTGATGCGTGGACACTGCAGACAATGGTGGCCATCCTCCTGAAGGCGGCCGCGCGAGATGCTGCGCCACGACGTGTGCGACATCACGCGAACTCCGTCGTTGCTTATGCGCAGGCGCACAACGGACAGTATGCCGGCTGTGCTTGCCGTATCGAAAAGGGTGTTGTCGCCGTCGGGGCGCTCGCCCGAGACCAGCAGCACGTAAGCGTCCTGGTTTTCTCTTCCGTCCGTATATTCCACTACGTCGAAGTCGTAATCGAATATGCCGTCGCGCTCCACGTCGCCCTCGCCAAAGCCAAGGGGGAAGTCCACGGGCATGGGGGCAGACCACGTGCCGTTTGCCTTTGTGTGCACCACCAGGCGCGAGCGACCATTGTCGCCGTAGCGCACCGAGGCGATACGGAACAGGCATTCTACGCCGGCGATCATTGCTAGCTTCATGTGAGCTTCGCTGAGCACGCCGGAAAACAGCACGTTGTCGCTCGAGGGCTTGATGCCGCCACGCTCGTCCTCCGATACACCAGCAGAATTGGCGTTGGGGTCCGCAACAGCGTTCGTCGCCTGCTCGATATAGGTGTACTCGTTCATCGGCGCGGCGTTTTCGTCGTTCCCTATCAGTGCATGGACGAAATGCTCGATCTGTCCCGCGTCGTCGCTTTCTGCATCCGCCTCGAGCTCAATGCACGTGACCGCTTGATCCCAATCGCGCACGACAGGCGCGGCGTTTACGGCAGTGGCCTTAACCTCGGCGCGTGCGAGCAGTTCGGCGTTGGTGACGATGGTGGCCGATGCGATAAATTGCGGCACGCCGCCCGCCTCAATGTTGCTAGGCGTGCCGAAGCGGGCATCCAGCGTATAAGGCGTATCTCCACCCAATGCGAGCTCAGAGCGCTGGAGCATATACTGGTCGCCATTGTTCACCGACATATTCCACGAATCGAGGAGTGTGGGCCACGACCCCGACCAAGCCTTGGTGGTCCACTTGAACATTACGAACTGGAGTATCACATCGACATCGACGTCTGCACCCACGCGCAGTCGCGGAAGCTGGTGTCCATCTGCCTTCTCGTACCCAATGAACAGCGTGAGGGATGCGGCGCCGCGCACGGCAGACGAAGCGACGCCTGCAACGCCGGCGCCAAAGGTGACGGCAAGCCCGATCTGGATGGTGAACGAGCCCGACGTGTTTGAATAGTCGAGCGAAATGTTCTTGAAAAACGCGGCGCCGCTGCCGTGCGTGTGGGTACCCACGGCGAGCGCCAGTTTTGCCAGCACCCAGGGGTTGACGTTTAGGAAAAATGGCACCGGTCCTAGGGTAAACTGCTCGGTCCAATTGAGGTCGGTTCTTATCTGGAAGAGGGCCTTAATATTGCCGTATGCGGGGTCGTTGTTGTTACCCCAGGTTTTGCCCACCCAATCGTAGGCGAGCGAGCCGTACAGCTGTGTGGCGATATCCATCGTGAACAGCGGCGTGCAATGGTGGCGAAGGAGCTTGGTGTTTCTTGGATCGGTGCCCGAACCGGCACTCATCCTCTTGTACTGATTCCACTTCCCCTCCATCTCGTCGAGGTAGCGGTTTGCCTGCTTGGCGCCCGACTCGCGCGGCGATTTCTTCCAGTATTCCGGATCAGGGTTGCCCGAATCGTTCATATAGCTAGCTGGTTTGTACCCTCCGCCAAACAGCACGTATCCAGCAAACGAGAAATCGAACAGAATGGGAAATGTGGGCATCCAGCACGTGAACTTATTGCCGCCGATACCGGGAAACGCCGCGGGGAAATCAAACGGAGTGATCTCTTGGTCCATGGTGGTGGGAATGATGGTGGTCGAGCCCGATTCCGCCTTTGCGGCCGGCGCGGTGACAACGGCCATAGGGGATGAGAGCGTGTAGGTTTTGCCCTGGTAGTCGAGCATAAAGCGCAGCTTGCACCCTTCCTCCAGAAGGCCCGAAGCTACATCGAGGAACGTGTCTTCAAGCGTGAACGTCGCCAGATTATCCGCGCCCGATGCGCTGGCCTTGATCTGGCCGATCTGCGTGACGGTTTCGGTTGAGCTGCCCGCAGCGGGCATCACTTTATTGATATGCAACGTTGCCTGCCCGCCCTGCGGCAGATGAGCCTGCACGGTAAAAGCGTGCGTGTCGGGCTGGTCGTTTGCTGCTTCGTCCGCTGGCATTGCCATAAACGTGGCGTCGGCGTACTGGATGTCCCATTCGTCGAACGTGAGCTGTCGAAAATACGGCTCGCCATCGGAGAGCGGACGTGTGGGTGCGGTAATAGCGGTGCCGCCCTGGATACGCGCAAGGGGAATCTCGACATCGCGGTAGCCTGCCATGCTAATGGAGATGCCGCCGTTAAAGTCGTACGCGTCGAGAAGCGTTGCCTCGTCCACGTAGCCTTCTGAAAGAGGGGCGACCTCAAAGATGGCCGTGCCTTCGTCATCGGTCGTGGCGGTGAGCTGCTTGCCTGCGGCATAGCGCGATATGAGCGTGACCTGGGCACCCGTGATGGGCGTATTCTTGTTGGCGACGTCGACCACGACCACACCAAACATGGTGCGCGAGAGCACCAAGACCTTGAAGGGATCATCTTCGTCGGCGTATGCCTCGGCGGGGGCGAACGGCAATATGAAGGCGTTTGCGCTTCCCGGCACGCGCGGCAACATAATGCTCGCCAGCGAGGACGCTCCGGCAACAAGTAACGAACGGCGATCAAGCATCTTTGGCTCCCATCCCGCAGGTATCGGTGGAAATAATCCAATTTTGCGAGAAGGCATCCTGTCACGGTAGTGCCGTCCGAGGGCCAAAATGTCCAATTTGAGCGAGCGAAACGCCGGGGCTCCGGGGCGCACGTGCCGCGCTAGGCAGTCTGGCTGCTAACGCAGCATATGCGCGACCAGCTCAGTGCGCGTGCCGATGCCAAGCTTTGCATACACGTTGGACAGTCGATTTTTAACGGTACCTGGCGACACACCCATATGACGAGCGATTTCGGCGTTGGTCCATCCGCGGCAGGCGAGCATGGCCATGGTGAACTCTGTGGTCGTCAGGTCGTCAGCCACGTCCTCGCCCGAATCGGGGTTGTGGATGCGCCGCCAGCCGTAGCTGAATCGATACGTAATCTCGATGATGCGTGCGAAATCGTCAGGGTATTGCGATTTTAGGCATGCCTCGATGAGTCCCTGCAAAAGGCCGTGGTGTTCGCCGATGAGCTCGATAAGGCCGTCGGGGCGCGCAATGTCCCAAGCAGCTCCGAAGTGCGTTTTTGCGGCGTCGATGTCCTTGAGGCTCATGCATGCCATGGAAGCTGCCAGGTGCAGGAATAGTTCCGAGATGGGATAGCTTCCCTGTTTCATAATCAGGGCGTTTTCCGCCATGCCTAGGCTGCGGCCGTATTCGCTGCGCAGATACAAGGCGTGCGCCATCACGTAGCTGGCGAACAGGCGCAGGCCTTCGGGCAGATGCGCCGCAAGTGGATAAAACTCTTCGGCAGAATACGGGGAAGGCAAGTGCAACAGGACGCTCGCGGCCGAGGCGAACAGGATATGCGTGGCGTGGATGGCGGGCGATTCTTTGTCGGCTGGCGTATCGAGGATGCCCGCAAGGCACCGACGGGCGTCGGCGATACGGTTGAGCGACAGGCTGGCGTATCCGCAGATAAAGCATGCGGAATAGCGCAGTGCGGGGTCGGTGACGTCAAGATAGGGGCGTGCTGTCTCGGCGGCGAGCGTAGCCTGTCCGCGAAAGTACAGCGCTTCTGCCGTGGCGATGGTGCGTGAATCGGGGTCGGAAATGCCTGCAACCGCAGCGTTAATCTGCCCCGGCACAAAGGCAGTGCACATCAACGGCATGGGAACGCATGGGTAGCCATCGCAGTCCATCTTCCATCTCCCAACAGCTGGCAACAATAGCAGCAATTGTACTCCTGTTGCTCGGGACCCCTTTCGTTTTACTGCTCGGTTGACGCTGCGGATCGTTTTGGAAGGCTTACGAGCATGGTGGTCCCGTTCTCGGAACTTGTTTCGACCTCTACTGTGCCACCGTGAAGAGCTGCAATCTCCCAAACGAGCGCTAGTCCGAGTCCTGCGCCGCCGTATGCCCTGCTGCGGGATTTGTCTAGACGAAAGAACGGTTGGAAGATGCTCTCACGGTACTGCTTGGGTATTCCCGGGCCCTGGTCCTCGACTCGCAGGAACACGTGGCTGTCGTTGTCGCAGATGGAGACGGTAACGCTCGAGTCGGTGCGGCTATAGCGGATAGCGTTTTCGGCCAGGTTAAACACCAGCCGATAGAGGAGCGTGTCGCTCCCGATTACTAGAGCGTCTCCAGCACAATTGAGGGCTATGCCCCTTTTTTCGGCAAGTGGCGCAAGGTCGGTGAGGACCTCTTCGGACAAGGGGCCAAGCTCCACATCGTCCTCGCAAGGAACGCTGCGGAGCTCACTCATCTCGAGCAATACCTTGGCCATTCGAGACATGCGCTCGGTTTGTTCTTGTAGCAGGCCGAGTAGCTCGGCAGTTTCGGGTTGCAAACCGGAGTGCTCGGAGATGAATAGTTCAATCTGTGCTTGCATAAGGGCGAGCGGGGTGCGCAGCTCGTGTGCGGCGTTGCCGGTAAACTGACGCTGTGCAGAGAACCCTTCGCCAAGACGGGCGATCATGTCGTTGAAAGAGGCGCTGCATCGTTGTAGCTCGGTGGGCACATCTTCACTGAGTCTGATTTCGCTTAGGTTGTCAGGCTGCACACGCTCAACCTGGGCTGCAAAAGCCCGTAGCGGTTTGAGCGCACGGCCGCTCACAAAGTATGCCAGCACGCCGTCAAGGAGTGTGACTCCAGCCGTGATGCACCAGGTTGTCGTGCCAAAAGACTCCTGTGCGTCGTTTACGACGATCGTGACCTTGTCATCGGGGGTCGCTTTCGTTGGGTCGAACGCCTGGGGCGAATCTTCGCCGGTTGCGTTAAAGGCCGAGATGTTGCTGCCGATGGCATCCATGTAGCGCATGCCCGTATAGCCGACCAGGCAGTTCGTCAGCACGCACGCTGCGCACGTCAGCAGTGCCGTCATAATCGTTATGCGCCATTGCAGCGAAAGCCCTTTCATTCGCCATCCTCCATAACGTAGCCCTCTCCAATCCGATTGCGAATCGGGTCGTATCCCAAAGCGCTGCGTAGCTTTTTGCGGAGTGACGAGATGTGAACGCGGGTTGCGTTGCTAAAGCTGTTCACGCTGCTATCCCAAACGTGCTCGATAAGCTCCTCTTGACTTACCGGACGCCCCTGATTAAGCATCAGGTATTCCAAGATTCCCGTTTCCTTGCGTGTAAGAGATAAAGCCTCGCTGTCCACGGAAGCGATGCGCGCCTTGGTGTCAAAGCGGAGCTTTCCGCAGGTTAATACTATGTCGCTTTGTGCGAAGCGCCTGAGGGTAAGGCTGCGGATCCTTGCCGCAAGCTCGTCCAGATGGAACGGCTTGGTGAGGTAATCGTTGGCGCCGGCATCGAGTCCGGCGACTTTATCGGATACTCCGCCACGTGCGGACAGAATCAGTACCTTAGTCTCGCAGTCAGTTTTCCTAAGTTCCCTGAGTACGGTCATGCCGTCGATACGGGGAAGGTTGAGGTCGAGTACCACGAGGTCAAAGACTTCGACGTCCAGTAGGTCGAGCGCCTCCTGCCCGTCGTGACAGCAATCGACGCTGTACGCCAAGTTTCGCAAGCTGCGCGCGATTGCGTCACACAGCGCCTGCTCGTCCTCGACGATCAAAATACGCATAACAGTCTCCTTGCACATTCCAAATCGCGCTTAACACGGATTTTATAGTCGATATGGTCCAATGGTCGCGTAACGAAAGGAGTGGTTGGGTTGTTCAAAGCGGTAAAACCCGTGGTACAGGTCGCTTTGTTGATCGTCGGAATTACCATGGTGTGCTTTGGTGTTATGCGTGGCGAGGCGGATGCCGTGCTGGCCAAAGCGATTAGGCTGTGCTTGGAGTGTATCGGAATTGGATAAAAGAGAAAACACTGCGTCGCATGTTTTGGCCCGATTTCGCGGATTCATTCAGGCGGCGGCAACACTTATTACCAACATTCACCTTCCAAACTTTGCCAAAGGCGGCATCTATCAGGGCGCGGGAAAAACAGTCTGCGTACCTGGACTTAATTGCTATTCGTGCCCCGCGGCATCTGGTGCGTGCCCCATCGGGTCGTTCCAGTCGGTGGTAGGTTCATCCAAGTTTAACTTTTCTTACTATGTTACTGGTACGCTCATTTTGCTCGGCGTGCTGTTGGGACGCTTTGTATGCGGGTTTTTGTGCCCGTTTGGCTGGCTGCAGGAACTGCTTCACAAGATTCCCGGCAAAAAGTTCTCCACGAAAAAGCTTAAGCCGCTTACGTACATCAAGTACGTCGTGCTGCTGTTTGCCGTGGTGCTGCTGCCCGTCTTGGTGGTTAACGACGTGGGCATGGGCGACCCATTCTTTTGCAAATACGTCTGTCCGCAGGGCGTGCTCGAGGGCGCCGTTCCTCTGGCCATTGCCAATGCCGGCATTCGATCTGCGTTGGGACATCTCTTTACCTGGAAACTTGCCGTTCTCATTGCCGTGGTAGTGCTGAGCGTTTTGGTCTACCGCCCCTTCTGCAAATGGATTTGTCCACTCGGCGCATTCTATGCGCTCATGAATAAGGTGTCCCTACTGGGGATTCGGGTTGACGCGTGCAAATGTGTCTCGTGCGGCAAGTGCTCAAAGGTTTGTCAGATGGACGTTGATGTGGTCCGCGCGCCCAATCATGCCGAATGTATCCGGTGCGGAAAGTGCATCGGGGCCTGTCCTGTCGATGCCATCAGCTATCGCTATGGCCTGGATGTGTCGGCGGAAAAGCTTCCCTTGACCGCCGATAAAAAGTAAACAAGCTTCGACAAAACGGAGGAATGACCATGAAGCTTTCTAAGATTGCGGCCCTGTTTATGGTGCCGGTATTGGCCTTGTGCCTTGTGGCATGTTCGGCGCCCGGTGGCAATGCGAGCGAATCTGCGAGCTCCGATCCTAAGATCGCAGAACTCACTGCGCAGAAGCCGGCCAATGCCGACGAGGCCGCCGAGCTGTATGCGAAGCTCATGCAGAAGGAGAACGAGATCTTTTCGAGTGATAACGCGCTGTGGGAAAAGGTATTCAATGCGGCAAATAAAGACTCGGCAATGATTGAGGACGGCAGCAATTACGGCGATTTTCTGCTCGAGACCATCGACGGCGCCAAGGATGAGTTCACGGCGGATGAGCTTAAGACACTCAAGGCCGGTGCACAGCAGATCAAGGAGATCGAGGACAAGCTCGAGAGCCTGGAGAAGGAGTTCCCCGGCTGTGGAAGCACGTCGAGTGCAGGCGAGAGCGTCGACGCTTCGGCCGCTGGCATGACGGCTGGTGCCAATGCTTCGAGCGAGGCGACGAAGTTCCCCAGCTTTACGGGCAAGGACCTGGACGGCAACGACGTGAGCAGCGACGAGCTGTTCTCTAAGAACAAGGTCACCGTCATGAACTTCTGGTTCACCACTTGCAAGCCGTGCGTGGGTGAGTTGGGCGACCTTGAGGACCTGAATCAGGAGCTTGCCAAGAAGGGCGGCCAGGTCGTGGGCGTCAATTCCTTTACGCTCGATGGCAACAAGGGCGAGATTGCAGATGCCAAGGACGTGCTGAGCAAGAAGGGCGTGACGTATAAGAACATCTGGTTCAAGTCGGATAGCGAGGCCGGTAAGTTTACGTCAAATTTGTTCTCGTTCCCGACAACGTATGTCATCGATCAGAATGGCAACATCGTAGGGGATCCAATCGTGGGAGCCATCAGCTCCGCCGAGCAGCGCGCAGCACTCGACAAACTTATCGACCAGGCGATTGCAAATAGCGAGCAGCAAAAAACGCCTAAAGCATAGCGAGGATCGTGCGCCGCTGTGCGAAGTAGTCCGCTACCTTTCAAGATAAGCTCCACCATATAGAGGTCCCGCTCGGGACCTCTTCTTTTGGGTGCCATCCCGTTCGTTTTTTGGCGCCGTTCGTTACATTCCTCACTGGCTCCGGCAAAAAATGGGGATAGAGTAGGACAAACGCGTCGAATACGAACGGCGGGGGAGAGCGGGCGAATGTGCCTGCGCAGCAGAGGTTGCCGTCCATGCTGGAGCTCAAAGGTATTTGCAAAAGGTACGTTACGCAGTCGTTTACGCAGGTGGCGCTCGACAGCGTAAGCCTGTCTTTTCGCGATAACGAGTTCGTGGCCATTCTGGGCCCCTCGGGCTCGGGCAAAACTACGATGCTCAACGTTATCGGTGGACTGGATCACTTTGACTCGGGCGACCTGCTGATTGATGGTATTTCGACCAAGGATTTTCACGATCGCGATTGGGATGCCTATCGCAACAACCGAATCGGCTTTGTGTTCCAGAGCTATAACCTCATTCCGCATCAGACTATTTTGGAAAACGTGGAGCTGGCGCTCACGCTCACGGGCGTGGGACATGCCGAGCGCCGCCAGCGTGCGCGCGAGGCGTTGGAGAAAGTTGGCCTGGGCGAGCATGTTAACAAGCGCCCGAGCCAGCTATCGGGCGGACAGATGCAGCGCGTGGCCATCGCCCGCGCCCTGATCAACGATCCCGAGATTGTGCTGGCAGACGAGCCGACCGGCGCCCTGGACTCAACGACATCCGTACAGGTCATGGATCTGCTCAAGGATGTGGCGCGCGACCGTCTGGTCATTATGGTCACGCACAATCCCGAGCTGGCATACCAATATGCCACGCGCATTGTCAACCTGGCGGACGGCAAGATCACCGACGATTCCGACCCCTTTGATGTAGTAAAGGCCGCGCGTCGCGAGGCCAAGCCCACGCGCAAAACCTCGATGAGCTTTGTGACGGCGCTGGGGCTTTCTGCTCGAAACCTCATGACCAAGAAAGGCCGTACGGCCATGACTGCCTTTGCGGGCTCGATTGGCATTATCGGTATCGCGGCGATCCTGGCGCTCTCCAATGGCGTAAACGGCTACATCAAAAAGGTCGAGGAGGACACGCTCTCGAGCTACCCGCTCACCATCTCCAAGCAGGACTACGACCTGTCGTCCATGATGGGCGGGCAGGGGGCTACGGATGATGGCTCGTCTGAAAACGTGGATTCGTCCGACGACAGTGCCGGCGGCAAGGCTCAGGGAACCGATAAGATTCCTGTGGTCACGGCCGTAAAGGATATGTTTGCGAGCGTTAAGTCTAACGACATGACAAGCTTTAAGGCATGGCTCGATGCCGGTGGCGACGGCATCGATAAAGAGGTCAACGCCATTCAGTACGGCTACGGTGTATCGCCGGTTGTCTATCGTGCCGGCAAGGGCGATGAGAAGCCCGTCCGGCTTGTTCCCAACGCTATGACCGAGGCAATGAGCGGAGGCGCGAGCTCGGCGGCAACGGTGGGCATGGAATCCATGGGAACCTCGGTCTTTAACGAGATGATTGACGACCAGAGCCTGCTCGACAGCCAGTACGATGTCGTCGCCGGTCATTGGCCCACGTCAGCCAACGAAGCCGTGATGGTGCTTTCGAGCCGCGGTACGGTGGGCGACTACACGCTCTATAGCATCGGTGCGCTGGACATCGATGAGCTCAACGATCTGGTAAACAGCGCTATGACGGCTGACGGTGGGGTCGAAACGCCCGAGACCGGCACCGACTTTACCTACGACGATGCGCTGTCTACCACGTTTAAGGTGCTGTCGCCGGCTGATGCGTATCGCAAAAACGAAGAGACTGGCATGTGGACTGACATGTCTGACGATGCCGACTTTATGACGGCCAAGGTTGCCGACGGTATTGACGTGCGCATTGTGGGCGTGGTGCGACCTAACGAGACGGCCAACGCGAGCGCATTGACCCCGGGCATTGCCTATACACATGCGCTGACTCGCCAGCTTATGGAGCGCGCCGCCGATTCGCAGATTGTGCAGGAGCAGCTTGCCCACCCCGAGACGGATGTCTTTACGGGCAAAACCTTCGACGAACTGCAAGGCGAGGCCAAGCAAGGCGTTGATCTGGGCAGCATGTTCAGTGTGGACGAGGCAGCACTTAAGAGCGCGTTCTCGTTCGATGCGTCTGCGCTCTCGGGTGTTGCCGGCGGTATGGACCTTTCTGGTATCGATTTGTCCGGGCTGGACATTGACCTTTCGGGTGTTGGGAAGAACATCGACTTTGGCGACATCATGGCCAAAGCGCCAACCCCAGATTTCTCGGGCATCTTTGACGGTCTGGAACTCACGCCCGAGCAAATGCAGCAGGTGGGAACGCTAGCCAACCAGCTGTTTGAGGGCTTTTTGCAGTCTGATCAGTTTAAGGCGCTGTCGCCCGAAGATCTTAAAGACGCGTCAAAGCTCGCTTCCACGTTCTCGGCGTATCTTGAGAATGATGACACAGCTCAGCAAATCCTGGCCCAGCTCAAAGCGCTCGGCGGCGATGCCCTGGCCGAGCGTCTGCGGCAGGCGATGAGCGACTATGTGCAAAAGCAGCTGGCTCCGTATCTGCAGCAGGCTATGGATCAGATGATGAAGTCGATCAGCGACCAGATTGCGGCGACGGTGTCAGCTCAGCTCAAGGCAGGCGCGGCAGGGCTCATGGACCAGATGGCGACGCAGATGTCTTCGAGTATTGCCAACTTGGCGGGCGCCATGCGTGTGGATGCGAGCGCCTTTGCCAATGCCATTCACTTCAACATGGACGCCGAGGATCTGAGTTCGCTCATGATGAGTTACGCCAAGGCGTCGAAGCTCACCTACGACAACAATCTGACCACGTTGGGCTACGCGGATGAGGAGGACCCCATCTCGGTCAAGATTTTCCCGCGTGACTTTGAGGCCAAGGAGCGCGTACTCGATCACATCGACGCGTACAACAAGCAGGTCAAAGCCTCTGGCCACGATGAACAGGCAATCTCATACACCGACTACATGGGCATCATCATGGGTTCGGTGACCGACATCGTGAACACCATCAGCTTGGTGCTCATCGCATTCGTGAGTATCAGCCTGGTGGTGAGCTCCATCATGATCGGCATCATCACGTACATCAGCGTGCTGGAGCGCAAGAAGGAGATTGGCATCCTGCGCGCGATCGGCGCGTCGAAGCGCAACGTGGCCAACGTATTCAATGCCGAGACCTTTATCGAGGGCCTTATCGCCGGCGTCTTTGCCATTGTCGTCGTGGTGGCCGTGAGCTTTCCGGTTAATGCCTGGGCGCTTGCTGCCAAACAGGTGCCCAATCTGATGAGCCTGCCCGTGCAGGATGCGCTGGTGCTCATTGCGATTTCGGTGCTGCTGACGGTTGTTGCCGGCCTGCTGCCTGCCCGCAGCGCATCCAAGAAGGACCCCGTCGAAGCCCTGCGCTCCGAATAATGTGACAAAGGGACAGTCCTTTTGTCACATTGAGACCCTTGCGAAAACGGGGTCTAATTACCGTTCGGCAGGTTAAGAACTCCCTCTCCCCGCTTAATGCTTGACGAAGAGTCCTCTGGTTTATATACCTATCGGTAGGCATATAGGATGTATTGCCGATAGAAATGGAGCAACCATGACTCTTACCACACCAGCCAAAAAAGATTGTCTCCGTGAAAGCGGCGCATTTGCTTGGGTCGTCGTTATTGCGCTCGGCTTAATGTCCGCCGGAACAACTGGCACATATAGCATTATTGCCGGCTCATTCGTTGCTCCAGTATGTGAAGATCTGGGCTTTGACTACACTTCTTTTTCTTTCTATTTCACCGCGATTCTTCTTGGCCTTGCGCTTGGGCTTCCGCTTTTGAGTCGCTTCATTCCAAAAGTAATCGGCAAACCATGGCATATTTGCATTGAACTCGTCCTTATTGCCGCCGGCGCCGCAATGGCGTTCTACACCGAGGTCTGGATGTTCACCGTCTCCGCCGCAGTGATCGGCATCTGCTTTTCGTTTACAACGGGCGTCTGCATGTCCGATGTCATTGACCAATGGTTCAGCAAATCGTCCGGTCTCGCCATCGGCCTCGCTTGGGGCGTTAATTCTCTCTGCACGCTGTTATTGAGTCCTGTCATTACACTGGTCATCGAGCAGCAAGGCTGGCGTACGGGATACATCGTGCTTGCGGCCGTTTCTGCAGCTATGATTTTGCCTGCAAGAGCATTTATCATTCGCCTTAACCCCTCTGATCGCAATATGCTTCCGTACGGAGAGACCGCCTCCGAAACCCATGAGAGCTGCAGCGCCGATGAGCAGGAAGATGTCCTTTCGGGCATGGCACTCCGCGATGCCGCGAAAACGCCGTCTTTTATTCTCTGTGTCCTCTTGCTTTGCGTGGCGCAGCTCACCTGCTGCATGAACCAGCTGTTTCCAACCTATGCAAGCGAGGTCGGTTTCAATCCTATCGTAGGAAGCTTAATGGTCTCGGCAGCTTCACTCTCCGATATCTTCCTAAATCCCTTCGTGGGCAAAACATGCGACAAGCTTGGCGCTATTAAAGCAACGGTCGCATGGACAGGTGTCAGCATTCTTTCATTCCTGCTTCTTATCATTGGCGGAAGCAATGAGACCGTTTCCATCATTGCAGCTGGTGTAAACGATGTCATGTTCGCCATCGTTGGAACCGCAATGCCGATGCTTCTCCTCTCGCTCTTTGGATCACGCGATTTTGGAAGGATCTATTCGATCGTTTGCTCAGCGGGCTATGTCGTCGGTGCTTTTGGAATGCCGGTCATGATGAAGATTTACGGCATGGCAGGGTCATTCCAGGGAGTATTTATCTTCTGCATTGCCTGCAACCTTATGATTGCTGCGTTTGCTATCGTTTCCGGCTTTCTCAATAAGGCTGCTGAAAAGTAATAAGCGCCGATTTGCATCGGCATAGATTGCCATGCAACAGGGGTCGACTCCAAGCCAGACTGGAGTCGACCCCTGTTTTCGTTTTAAAGGTTGCCCGCAGGCACCATGGGTGTCAACATGCGCTTCAGCTTGGCTGGTTTATTTGAACATAAGCTCGACTATTCCCGCCCAAACCGCTTTCTCATCAATATCCTCACCTTGAGCGACCGTATTGCTTGCTCCCTCCAGAACGGTATAAAGAATTTGTACGTAGAGCATTACGTCGGCGCTATCGGAAAACGCGCCAATCTCTACACCATGAAGAAGGATGTCTTTAAGCGCATCCATGGTTCGTTTGGTCGCCGTCGCTTGACGTTCCTGAACTGCAGGAATTCGATTTGCTTGAACGCTAACCTCGGCCAGCACGCGCCGGCGCTTTTCATCGCTTCGATAGCCACCTATAACTGAATTGCCGAGCTCGATAAGCGCGGCCTTGAACCCGTCCCTATCGACTATTAGCGAGTAGTCGCGCTGATAGTCAATGGTCGGAAACATGCTGTCCAAGAGCGTAGTGAAAATCTCCTCTTTTGAGGGAAAGTAGTAGTACACCGACGGCTTGGATATACCGACAAAGTCGCAAATCTTTCCGATAGACGCTTTGTCATAACCGACTTCTGCCACAAGATCGTACATTGCGTCCAATATTTTTTTTCTTGTGCTCACGCTGCATTTCTCCATTGCAAATCACTTCCGCACTACCAACATTATTAAGGATGGCAACGGAACATCAATTCGTGTCCAAACATGACCACTATATACGGCGAACGGTATGTATCAGTAGGCGAGCGGCAATTATTCAAAATTATCTACCGAACGGTAGGTATAGTAGTACTATAGCAGGTGAAACCCCGCTATTGTCGCGGCCGGACAGCATCGCGGGAAACCCGACGGAAGGACCAACCATGTACGAGAACTATCGTATGCCGGGCGAGTTCGAGAAGCGCTCCAACGTCTATGTGACATGGCTTCCCGATTACATCCGTGCAGAGGGCTACGATAACCGCCAGCCCTGCGTTGACGTGATCAAGGCTCTGCTCGAGTATGGCGACGTTACGGTCAACCTCAATTGCGGCACCCCCGGCTCCTATGAGGAGGCTTGCTCGCGCCTGAAGGAGGAGGGGGTTGATCTCGATCGCATCGAGATCACGCAGTTCGAAGACTCCAACTTCTATGTCCGCGACAACGGTCCCAGCATCATGGTCGACGACAAGGGCCATTCTTATATGGTCAACCCCGCTTGGACCTATTACGGCGTGTGGGACAAGAACTCCCCGGAGTGCCAGTCCGCACGTAAGGCAGCCGTTCACATGGCGGTTGCGCTCGGTTGCTTCGATATCGTCAATTCCGAAATGGTTTCGGAGGGCGGCGACCGCGAGTTTGACGGTCACGGCACTCTGATCGCCATCGAGGACACGGAATGCCGCAAGCGTAATCCCGAGTTCACGAAAGAGGAAGTAGAGGCCGAGTATAAGCGCATCTACAACCTCAACAAGGTTATCTGGCTTCCGCAGCCTATGCTCGAGGACGACGACTATCGACTGGGCATCCTCGACGAGAAGGAAGACGGAACTCCCGTCTTTGGCATGAGCTTTGCAGCTCACATTGATGAGATGTGTCGCTTTATCACTCCGAACAAGATTCTTCTTGCCGAGGTGTCCGATGAAGAGGCAGCCTCGAGCAAGGCTGGAGCAGAGTCTCGTCGCCGCATTGAGGCAGCCTACGAGATCCTGAGCAACGAAACGGACTGGGAGGGCAAGCCCTTCGAGATCGTTCGTATGCCCACCGCCGAGCCTATTGAAGTCGTTATCGCCCCTGGCGATGAAGATTACGAGCTCTATAAGGGCTTCATCGACGAAATGGGCGGCAAGTTTATGGATGGCACCCCCTGGCCCGAGGGCCCCGTCCACTTCTACGCCGCAGCGAGCTACTGCAACTTCCTGATTTGCAACGGCGTCGTTCTTGGCCAGCGTTATTACCACGAGGGCATGAGCGAGGTCGTGAAAGAGAAGGATGAGCAGGCCAAGGCAGTTCTTGAGAGCTGCTTCCCCGATCGCAAAGTCATCATGATTGATTCCCTCGCGCTTAACCTGTCCGGCGGCGGCGTGCACTGCTGGACTAAGGACGTGGCGGCCAGTCGTTAGTGAGCCTTAGAGCCTGCGCTCTTTGGCTTAGGCGCCACATGTACCGCTCCCCGAGGGATATCCGTGTTTTCCTCGGGGACACATTCAACAATAATTTTGATAATAATTCGAAAGGAAATAGGCATGAACAACAGCCTCCGCGGTCGCGACTACATCAACATCCATGATCTCTCCTCCGAGGATTTCCGCTATCTCATCGATCTTGCCTGGAACCTTAAGGCTCAGAAGAAGTCTGGTGTCGACCAGCGCTACTTCCCCGGCAAAAACGTCCTCGCCAACTTTGAGTGGGGCTCGACCCGTACTCGTTGCGCATTCGAGACCTCCTGCAATGATTTGGGCATGGGCTTCACTTATCTGACCAACTCCCACATGGGTGACTGCGAGACCGTCAAGGATGCCATGCGCGTCTTTAACGGCATGTACGATCTCATCGTCTACCGCGCACAGAAGGACGAGCAGTTCCTCTATGACGTCGCCGACCTGGTTGACATCCCGGTCATCAATGCCCTTACTCTCGGCGATCACCCGACTCAGATGCTCGCTGACGCTCTTACGATGGAAGAGCAATGGGGCGGTCTGCGTACGAGCCGCGGCAAGAAGATGGCTTTCGTTGGCAACTGCGCCGGCGCCCCAGTGTGGTATGGCCGTCTGTGCGCTATGCTCGACATGGACTTCCTCGCCATCGGCCCCGACGACCTCCGTCATCAGATGTGCAAGGAAATGATCGAAGAGGTGGAGGCCTGCTACGCCAAGTACGCTCCCAATAGGACCTTTACCATCACCTCTGACCTCGATGCCCTGGATGGCGTTGACGTTATCGTTACCGAGGAGTGGCGCTACATCAACCCCGAGTGCGGCGAAGAGGTTCTGGATCCCGACGACTACAACTCCTGGTTGGGCGATGCCGAGTCTCTGTACCCCTATCGCGTCACCAGCGAGCTGTGCAAGCGCACCAACAATCCCGACATCTTCTGCATGCATGAGCTTCCCTCTGTCCACAACGCGGATCACCGTGTTGGCAAGATGCTCCTCGACCAGTGCAAGAACGACCTTCATCGCGAGATCATCACCGAGGGTTTCGAGATTGCCGACGAGTGCTTTGAGGCCAACGCTTCGGTCATCTTCCGTGAGGCAGAGAACCGTCAGCACACCATCAAGGCCGTTATGTGTGCCCTTCTGGGTCTCTAGGAGCTGCGTCAATGGAAAATGCAAAGTTAAAGAGCAGCAAGGTTTACGCATGGGTTCTCGTAATCGCGCTCGGCCTTCTGTCTGCCGGCACGACCGGATCCTATAGCGTCATCGCGGGCTCCTTCGTCGCACCCGTGTGCGAGGAGTTCGGGTTTGACTATTCCATCTTCTCGTATTACTTCACCGCAACGCTCATTGGTCTTGCGGCAGCTCTTCCGTTTGTCGGAAAACTCATTCCCAAGGTCGTTGGCAAGGTTTGGCTCCCCGTTGTCGAGCTTATTTTGCTCGCTGCCGGCGCAGGCATGGCCTTCTACACCGAAGTCTGGATGTTCATCGCCGCTGGCGCCCTGATTGGCGTTTGCTTCGCCTTCACCACCGGCGTCGCTATGTCCGACGTTATTGACCAGTGGTTCAAAAAATCTGGTGGCCTGGCAATCGGTCTCGCTTGGGCAGTGAACTCGATTTACATGCTCATCATGAGTCCCGTCATCACCTCTGTCATCGAGGCCGCTGGCTGGAGAACTGGTTATCTGGTGCTCGCCGGTGTTTCCGCAGTGCTCATTCTCCCAGCTTCCATTCTGATCATCCGCTACAAGCCTCAGGACAAGGGCATGCTGCCCTATGGCTACGTCGAGGGCGAGACGGTCACCGAGACCGAGGAGACGACCGAGGATAGCACGCGTGGCGTTAGCTATGCGCGCGCCATTAAGTCGCCTGCCTTCTTCTTCTGCATCGGCTTCCTCTGTCTCGTTCAGCTCACTTGCTGCATGAACCAGCTCTTCCCGACGTATGCTTCCGAGGTTGGTTTTAGCCCCATGGTGGGCGGCTTCATGGTATCCGCTGCATCGCTCTTCGATCTGTTCCTCAATCCGATCGTCGGCACCACTTGCGATAGGTTCGGCAGCACGAAGGCCATTCTGGGCTGGCTCGCTGTCTCCATCCTCTCCTTTGTCATGCTCATGATGAGCAGCGGCAACTCGACGCTCAGCATCCTCGCAGCAGGCGTGAACGACGTAATGTACGTCATCGCTGGCACTGCCTTGACCGTTTTGGTTATGGATGTCTTTGGCTCCCGCGATTTCGGTCGCATCTTCGCGCTGATCTGCTCCGTGGGCTATATCGTCGGCGCCTTTGGCATGCCCGTTATGATGAAGGTCTATGAGCTTGTCGGCTCCTTCCAGGGCGTCTTCATCTTCTGCATCGCATGCAACGTTATTATCGGCCTGTTCTTGCTGCTGGCAAAAAAGACTGGTAAGAACCTCTCCTGGGACGAATAGTTCGATTCGTCTTAGACATACGCTGTAGGGCTTAACCTGCAGCCGCTTTGGGGCATCGACTAACATCGGTGCCCTTTTTCATCGAATGTGACAAAGGAGCAGCCACTTTGTCACATTGAGTGGCATGTAAATCGAGGTCTAATACTTTTCCGAGAAGTGAACGGCCATACTTGGGCCTCCGAAGCATCGACATTTTTAGACGTCAAACCCGCAGGATTTGGCTGGCAAAACCGCAGGAAATTGCATCTCGAAAGTGCAGATGCTTCGGGGCCCGTTTTCACTCGTTCACTTCTCGGGAAAAGTATTAGACCTCGTTGTATGGGGTGCGGCTGGAGGGTGGTCATCGTTCAGTAGCTACCTCTTCCTTGTGAATCGCCTGAAGCGCAAGGCATAATGCATGTGACAAAGGGACGGCCCCTTTGTTGTGTTGATATGAGAGAAGAGTAGATGATTCTATCGTTGGCCCCTATGGAGGGGATTACCGGGCATGTGTTCCGTCGCGTGCATGCGGAGTGCTTCGGCGCGCTCGATTGCTATTACACGCCGTTTTTGCCGCCGCCGCGGGTGGGAAACCGCTTTGGTGGCAAGGCGTTTAAGGAGATCGATCCTGCCAATAACCAGGGGCTCAACGTGGTGCCTCAGCTGATGTCCAAGAACGCGGACGAGTTTGTGTGGGCGGCACAGGTGCTCGCCGACATGGGCTATCGCGAGGTCAATCTCAACTTGGGTTGTCCTTCGGGAACGGTTGTCGCCAAGGGCAAAGGATCGGGCTTTTTGCGCAACTTGGACGAGCTCGAGGTGTTCTTGAGTGACGTGTGTGAGCGCTCTCCGCTGCCGGTATCGGTCAAGACCAGGTTGGGGTTGGAAAGTGATGACGAGTACGAGCGCGTGCTCGATTTGTATTGCCGCATGCCGCTGGCGGAGCTGATCGTGCATCCGCGCGTACAAAAGGACCGCTATACGGGCATGCCGCGCAAGGAGTTTTACGGCAAGACGTTGGAGCGGGCGCCGTTTCCCGTGGCCTATAACGGTGACATTTTTGATCTTGAGGATATGGACGCGCTGGTGGAGGCCTATCCCGGCACGCGCCATGTGATGTTGGGGCGTGGCCTGCTCGCGAACCCCGCGCTGGCTCGCATGGTCAAGGGCGGCCCTGCTGCCACGGCAGCCGAACTGCATCGTTTCCATGACACGCTGTTTGCGGCATATGCAGAAGAGATTGGCGGTAACGCGGTCTTTCGCATGAAGGAGTGGTGGTTCTACGCCAAATGCGCCTTCGCCGACCCCGCTACCGTTCACAAGCTCGTGCGCAAGACTAAAAAGGTCGACGAATACCGCGCCGCCGTCGAGCGGGTCTTTCGCGAGCAGCCACTCGCACCCATAGCTCGCTTCCGCGGCTAGTTAGACATCGGGGACGTTCTTTAGCGACTAGTCATTTAAGAACGTCCCCGATGACTACCCGCAAAAACTGTACATCAGCATCCAAAGATGTCGAAAAATGTCGACTTTGGATGCTGGTGTACATGTTTGGGTGCGGTGGGGGAGCGGGCCTAGGCAATCAGTGCATCAAGTGTAATGAGCTCTTTGAGCCGCTCCGTGCGTGTTTGCCCATGGCGTTTGGCTTTTTCGTCAAACGCCTCAAGAATCGATTCGCCCACACGTGCTGATATAACGACGCTCGGCTCATCGGAGATTGGTGGCCTTCCCAACTTGATGGTGCGACCTTTCGGCCACTCATCTTTTTCGTAGGCTTCCGCGGCTTTCTTCAACTCTCCGGGAGCAAACCCCATCATCTTTTCGAGCTGCTTAGCATCCATGGCGCCTCCTATCGATCGACATAATGTCGAGCGCCGGTTCTCGGATTCTCTTTTTGTATACAATTTTGTAGACAAAAATACAAGCAGTTCATCGGGCTAATTAGCTTGTTTTGACCTGCCTGTTCGATAGGAAATGAGCATTGACGGCTTCGATACTCCTTTGCTTTTCAGCCTGGAATTTGGATGCTCATTGAACTTCCGGAGGGGAGCGCTTTATTAAGCTATCGAGATTCTGAGCAGGAGCTCTCACTGGTCTTCGGTAATGGGGCCAGCTTAATTCGCGACACAGTGTGTCGCGAATGGGAGTAGTCGTTAGGTGTCCTTCAATGGCTACTCATATAAGAACGTTCAAGTGTCGGATTTTGTCATTTAGTGTCGCTCTCAGCGACTATTCTGGAGGGTCGTGGTCAAAAAAGGGCAAATATGAGTACTGTTGCCATTATGGTTGCATTTATTTGCTATAAATTGTAGCTCCTGATGAGATTTGTTCCCATTAAGAGCTACTTTTATTGAACATATGAGGAGAAATAACGTCGTCTGCGGACGAGTGGAACGTTGAATAGTTCCTGAAGTGATCAAAATCGCTGCTACTAAACAGGTAGCAGTACTCATATTTGCCCTTTTTTGACCACAGCCCTCTCGGAAACCTTTCCAGAGGCGTCAAACAGCCATAATCCAAAGGTCTCCTCAAACAATTAGCCGGCCAAGAGCGTCCATGACTACCAAAAAGCTGTACGCCAGCATCCAAAGATGTCGAAAAATGTCGACTTTGGATGCTGGTGTACATGTTTGGATCGTATGGGTTGGGGCCCTGGACGGACAGAGCGTGCGTACTAGAGCAGGTTTTCCTGCACCCACGCGATGATGTCGCTCGATTCGTAGAGTGGTTTGCCGTCGATGAACAGGCAGGGAACCTGGCGTTTTCCGCCGACGGCGATGAGTGTCTGTTCGGCATCGGAATCGGTCGAGATATTGCGCTCGGGAATGGTCACGCCGTTATCGGCCAAAAAGTGCTTGACCTTTAAGCAATACGGGCAGCCGGTCATAACGTACAGCGCGAGCTCGTGATTAGTAGCCATAGGTCTCCAATCGGTTGAGGTTTTGATTGAAATACCCAAAGCCGCCGCGGTCTATGCGCGGGCCAGTGACGACTCGATGGCCTGGACCAGAAACGCCGTGGCTCCGGTGCCGCAGGGCTTGTCGTAGTAGTCGATAAAGCGCTGGTCGGCAAGATAACCGTGGGCGAGGCCCCGGTACGCTTCGCTTTGGGGCTCGTGTCCCCAGTTGAGACCAATCCAACGACGATGCATCGCGACAAGCTTGCGAGCCTCGTTTCCGTCCGCATCGCCGTCGCCCATGGCAATCGAGAGCTGACCCAAAATAGCGCGTTCAAGTTCCTTCATGTCGTTCCATGTCTGAGGATCCATGTCCAGTAACGTTTCGTTTGCTGCATCGATAGCCTCATTGCCATAGCGCGCCCGCGCTTCGGCGCCGTAGCGCTCCTCGTTTTCCTGTACGGTGTGCCAGCGCTCCAGTTGCGGCAGGACGGCGCCCATGAGCGAGACGGCTTCGTCGAGCGACATGCCGGTGTTTTGCGCCAGCCGCGGGGCACAATCTTCAATCATCGCCTCCATGGTGGTGCCGTAGGTGTACTTGCCGTGGTCGTAGCACCACTTGCAGTAATGGTCGGTCGTGGCGCCCGTGGCATCGGTGCCGCAGTCGTCGGGCGTGAGTATCATGCCGCAGCTCTGACAATAGTGCTCGGGCATTTCGAGCAGATGAGACAGCGGCTCGCCGGTCACGGCGGCAATGAGTTTCATCATGTCGATGCCCGGTGTGACCTCGCCGCGTTCCCAACGGCTGATGGCCTGGCGTGTGACGAAGAGCTTGGCGGCGAGCTGCTCCTGGGTAAGGTGATGGGCGCGACGGATGGCAATGAGCTTTTCTGCAAAGGCCATAGCGGCTCCTTTCTGCTGGTTGATGGCTTAAGCATACGCGGCAGCAGGTGCCCTTCCAAGCAACCGTTGGTTGCACGACGGGGGACCGCGACAAAGAATTGCGCGCAGCGCCCCATGCCCCCATGCCGTACAATGACCGGCATGGAACCTATCGCACACATACATACCGACCTGCCGCAGAAGTTCGGCATTCCGCGCAACAGCTTTTTGGCGCCTCATCTGCAGGGACGCATCGTTTTTGAGCCGGAATTTGCCTCCAACGCAGCGGTTGAGGGTCTGGACTCCTTCTCTCACCTATGGCTGCTCTGGCGCTTCGAAAACGGCACACCAGGCGGCACAGCTAAGGACATAGCTGCCGATGCCAAGACGCAGGACAGGTCCGGCACCAATGCCAAGTGGTCGAAAACTGTGCGTCCGCCGCGCCTGGGTGGAGCCGAGCGCGTGGGCGTCTTTGCCACGCGCAGCCCGTTTCGCCCTAATCCCATCGGTCTCACCTGCGTCAAGCTCGATCGTGTCGAGTTCACCGACGATGGCCCCATCATCTATGTGCTGGGGGCCGATCTGCGCGACGGCACGCTCATCTACGACATTAAGCCCTACATTCCGTTTGCGGACTGCCACTCGGATGCGACCGGCGGCTGGATCGAGGATGCTCCGTGGCAAGAGCTCAATGTTAAGTTTCCGCAAGCACTGCAGGATATGGTCCCGCCCGCAAAGCTCCCCGGCTTGGTCGAGGTCCTTCGCCAAGATCCGCGCCGCGCGGGCAGCAAGCACGAGCCAAACCGCGTTTACCACTTGGCTTACGCCGGGCTCGACATATCGTTTACGGTCGACGGAGCCAGGTTGACGGTAACCGCCATCAACGACGCGCGGGACTAACCATCCGTCCGCACCCGTCAAATTAAGCGCCAAACCCCGCGTCAAAACCGCCCACGCTGGTGGACAATAACGCCTACCAAAACAATCAACTTTGTACGGGAGCTCAGCATGAAATACGACTTTAGCTCGCTTATCGACCGCCACGGCATGGACTCTATCGCTGTTGACTCTTGGGGTGAGATCCCCGGTATGGCCCCGAACGCACCCGACGAGGGCTTCGACCGCATCCCCATGTGGGTGGCCGACATGAATTTTGCCACGGTGCCCACGGTCCAGGAACACATCATTCAGCGTGCCCAGCACCCCATGTTTGGCTACTTTAACCCGCGCGCTGAGTACTTCGATCGCATCATCGAATGGCAGAACCGCCGCAATGGCGTCGAAGGTTTGAGCCCTGAACATATCGGCTACGAAAACGGCGTGCTGGGCGGCGTCGTGTCGACGCTGCGCGCGTATGTCCAGCCGGGCGATGCGGTGCTGGTCCACAGCCCTACCTACATCGGCTTTACCAAGTCCATTGAGGCCGCGGGCTATCACGTTGTCCACAGCCCTCTTAAGCTCGACGACCAGGGCGTGTGGCGTATGGACTTTGAGGACATGGAGCACAAGCTCGCCCAAAACCACATCCATGCCGCGGTGTTCTGCTCGCCGCACAATCCCTGCGGCCGCGTATGGGAACGCGACGAGATCGAGCGCGCCATGGACATCTATCGCCAGCACGATTGCGTAGTGATCTCGGACGAGATTTGGTCCGATATCATCCTGCCGGGGCACAAGCACATCCCGACGCAGTCGGTGAGCGAGGATGCCCGCATGCGCACGGTTGCCCTCTACGCGCCCAGCAAGACGTTCAACCTGGCGGGTCTGGTTGGCAGCTATCACATCATCTATAACGAGACGCTGCGCGACCGCGTGTGCGCCGTGTCCAACAAGACCCACTACAACGAGATGAACGTCCTCTCCATGCATGCGCTTATCGGTGCCTACCAGCCGCAGGGCTACGAGTGGGTGGACGAGCTCAACCAGGTGCTTGCCGGCAATATCGAGTACTTCTGCACGTATGCAGAAAAACATTGGAAGGGCGTCGCGTTTTCGCGTCCGCAGGGCACGTACATGGTGTTTCTGGACTGCACCGAGTGGTGTTGCGAGCATGGCCGTGATATTCAGTGGCTGCTCGACGAGGGCGCCCGCGTGGGCGTGGGGTATCAGGATGGCCGTCCGTTCCACGGGCCCTGCCACATTCGCGTGAATCTGGCGCTGCCGCTTTCGCGCGTAAAGGAAGCGTGCGACCGCCTGGACCGCTACGTTTTTAATGCACGGTAAGTGAGCGCTGTATGCGGGGTCTTCTGCCAAGTCGGCTGGAAGGCCCCACACGGTAAAGCGTCTGTAACAATTGGGTGCTCGTGTGGTTTTGTTTGCTATTATCTTTAGCCATTTCAGTCTGTAAACAGGATTGTCTGGAGCTCGATGAAAAGACCCCGTCGCTCGGTTGCCATATCGTTGTTTGTTGCGCTTGCGGTGGCGAGTGCCTTTGTCGTAGCGATAGCTGGCTGTTCTGGGCGTAATGGCGAAGCCTCGACGTCTGCATCAAAAGGTCTGGACGCCTCGCAGGTCAAAGACGACGACCTCAAGACGCTCAACGTCGGCAGCGACCTCTATCCACCGTTTGTGTATACCGACGAGTACGGCGATATCGTTGGCCTGGATGTTGAGATATTGACCGAGGCTTTGGCCCGCATTGGTTACAAACCAAAGTACCAGCTGATCGATTGGGAAAAGAAGAACGAGCTGCTGGCGAGCGGCGAACTCGATTGCGTCATGGGCAGCTTTAGCATGACGGGTCGCGAAAACGAGTATCGGTGGGCCGGCCCGTACCTTGCGAGCCGCCAGGTGGTCGCGGTCGATCCCCAGAGCGATATCTACTCGCTTGCCGATCTTGAGGACAAGGTCGTGGCGGTCCAGTCCACCACCAAGCCCGAGGACATTTTGCTCAATCATACAAATGAAAACGTTCCGCAGATCAAAGAGCTCTACTGCTTTTCGGACCGCTCATACCTGAACCCAGCGCTCGTCGAGGGTCTGGTCGACGCCATCGCCGCGCATGAGTCCTCGCTGCTCACCTACGAAAAAGACTATGGCGTAACGTATCGCATTTTGGATGAGCCGCTGCTAGAGGTTGGTTTGGGTACCGCTTTCGATATCAACGATACGCGCGGCATCGACGTTAAGCTCACCCGTGTCTACCAGGAAATGCTTGCCGATGGCACCATGGAACGTCTGGTGTCAAAGTACTTTGATGACCCTTCGCCATTTTTGAATATGGAGGGCCTGTCATGATCGATGCGCCCGACCACGCCGCTCAGGAGCGGGGCAATCGTTCGACAGGGGCATGGCTTCTTGTCGCTCTGCTGGGGATAGCGCTCTCGGTTGTTGCCGGCATGATGAGCTACGGTTACACGACGGCCCAAGCCGAGCAGCGCTTTGCCGACGTTGTCGATTACGTGGCGACGCAGAGCCTTTCCTACGATGCATTCAACAGCGCCTATACGACTAAAAACCTGATTCGCGTTATGGAGATCGCCGGAGAGACAGCGCGCGATATGGAGCGCGACGGTTCGGTGGATAACGCCACGCTGGAGCAATATACCGACCAGTTCAACGTGAGCGCACTGATCGTGACGGACGCATCGGGCAATTTGGTGTCCGAGTCCTCGACCGATGGCGTGGGCTACGAGTCGCTCACTACGTATCTCAAAGAATCACCCGTGCTGGAGGTGGCAACTCATCCGCTTAAGTCCTATACCGCCCGCATCACGCTTGCGGATGATTCGGTCGCAGACATTGGCTGCGTGTCTCGGCGGGATGGCGAGGGCGTCGTTATCGCGGTAAGGCATCAGGGCGCGAAGGCAGTTGCAAGCAATACGCTCAAACTGTAGAGCCTGCTCGGTGGTTATGAGACCATCGACAGTGGCAATATCGTGATCGAAAGCGATGGCAAGGTCGTTGCGACCAATGCCGTTGAACCCACCATATTGGGCGTATTCGATCTGCCTGCGACGGATGCCTTCATTGTCGACGGTATAAAGGATCGGTGCCCGGCTGGTAAGGTCAGATTGGTCAACGCCAATGGCGAGTGGTATTTGGGCACATTTGGAAAAGCACGCGGGTTCTACGTGTACACCTATGCCTCGGCGCGGCGCTACTTTGAGGTTGTCGCGGCTGTTGCTGCTGGCGTGCTGGTGCTCTACAGCGGTGTTGTAGCCGTTGTTGTGATGGTGCGTCGCCGCGCCGACCGTCGACGTTTGACGGACTTGCTGCAGCAGGAGCGCGACTATGGCGACAAGCTGGCAAAGGCGGCGCGTGAGGCCTCGTCTGCCAACTCGGCAAAGACGGAGTTTTTGCGCCGCATGAGCCACGATCTGCGCACGCCCATCAACGGCATTCGCGGTATGGTCGAGGTCGGCGATGCCAATGCGGACGATCTGCAAAAGCAGACCGAGTGCCGCTCAAAAATCTGGACAGCATCGGGACTGCTGCTCGACCTTGCCAACGAGGCACTCGATATGAGTCGCCTGGAGAGCGGGCAGGTCGACCTGGAGCTTGTTCCCACAAACTTGGCGACCCTCAACCACGAGGTGCGCGATATTCTTGAGCGCCAGGCCGAGGAGCGTCTGGTCACAATTATCTGCGACCAGCAGACCCTTGATCATCCCTATGCACGGGCGAGCGTGACGCACCTCAAGCGCTTGTTGCTCAATATTGCCGGCAATGCCGTCAAGTACAACCGCCAGGGCGGCTATGTTCGCCTGGTGTGCCGCGAGGTGGGGCCAGCGAATGGCGTCCCCGTCTATGAATACACGATCGCCGACAACGGTATTGGCATGAGCGATGAGTTCCAACAGCACCTCTACGAGCCTTTTTGCCGCGAGGAGCAACAGGTGGAAGGCGCTTCATCGGGAACTGGCCTGGGCGCGCCTATCGCAAAACAGTTGGTCGAGCTTATGGGCGGAACCATGAGCTTTACGAGTGTCTTGGGGCAGGGGACGACGTTTACCATCCGCCTGCCGTTCGAGAAATGCAAACGTTCCGAGATTCCTCAGGATGTGCGCGTGGACGCGGGCGATGGCGATGCGCTCCAGGGCCTGCGTGTTTTGCTCGTAGAGGATAACGATCTGAATGCCGAGATCGCGCAGTTTACGCTCGGCCATGCCGGTGCCGTCGTGACGCATGCTAAGGATGGTGAGTCTGCCGTCGAGATGTTTACCGCGAGCGCACCGCACGAGTATGACGTGGTGTTGATGGACATCATGATGCCTGGCATCGATGGCCTTGAGGCCACGCGTCAGATTCGCGCACTCGATCGCGAGGATGCCGCGACCACGCCGATTATCGCCGTGAGTGCCAACGCCTTTGCCGACGACCGCAGGCTTTCGCGTGAGGCGGGCATGGATGCGCACCTGAGTAAACCCGTGAGCTCGCAGGAGCTCGTTGGGGCGCTTGCACACATAGCCGCCGACGCTTTATAAGCATATGGCCCGGTTCCAAGGTGGGTTGGAACCGGGCCATATTGCTATTTGTGAGTTTTGCTTTTGGGACTTACTTTTCCTGAATCTGCTTGCCGCAAAGATGCTCAATCGTAATCTCGTAGAGCTGGACGCCCTTAATGTCCTTGGCGATTTCCTCTTCGACTTCCTCGGCGGAAGGGTAGTACTTAAGGGCGAGCTGGCGGACTTTATCCTCGATAAACGCGGGGGTGTCATTCGCCAGGCGACAGCGGCCAAAGACCACGGTGCTCATAACGTAGGGAGCCCAGTCACCGTTCTTGTGCCACTCGTTGCCGTAAACGGTAAAGCAGACCTTGTCATCGCGCTTGAGTGAATCGACCTTGTGGCCAGCCTTGGCGCCATGGAAATAAATCTTGTCGTGCTCGGTGTCAAAGAAGTAGTTGACGGGAATGGCGTACGGGTAGCCATCGTCGCCGTTGACGGCAAAGACGCCGCGCTTGCAGGTAGCGAGCAGTTCGCGCGCTTCCTCGTCGGTGATGGCGCGTTTCTTTCGACGTAAGGGCCTAAACATCGTTGGCTTCCTTTCTGGTCGTGCGTGGTGGTTGAGCACAAACTATAGCGAAACGGATCCGTTTTTCTTGATGCGGGCGAGTATGTTTTTGAGCTTGTTAAAGTCGAGCGGTTTGGACAGATGGGCGTTCATGCCGGCGTCGTGTGCCGCCTTGGCGTCTTCGGCAAAGGCGTTGGCGGTGAGCGCGATGATGGGGATATCGGCTGCATCGACCTTCTCGCTCAGACGAATCACGCGGGTTGCCTCGTAGCCGTCCATGTCCGGCATCATAATGTCCATCAGGATCGCATCGAAGCTGCCGGCGGGATGAGACAGGTACAGATTGACGACTTCGTTGCCGTTGGCGGCGCGGGTGACCACGACGCCCTCGGATTCTAGCAGCGCCTGGGCAATCTCGGCATTCAATTCGTTGTCTTCGGCGAGCAGCACGTTCATGTTGGCAAGCGAGCAGTCGAGCGCCTTCTCGACCGTATCCGTCCGCGCCCGGGGGTTCTTGTCGATATCGAGCGGAATTTCCACGTAGAACGTGGTGCCCACATGGAGTTCGCTGGTGACTTCGATGGTACCGCCCATCAGTTCAATAAGCGACTTGACGATTGGCATGCCCATGCCGGTTCCTTGGAACTTGCTGCGCGCATCGTCACCTTCTTGGGCAAACGGCTCATAGATATGCTTTAAAAACTTGGGAGTCATACCAATGCCGGTGTCCGAAACGCTAAAGCAAAAGAGAGCGCGCCCGTTATCGAGTGGCTTGGTCTTTGAGCTAAAGGTGACGGAGCCGCCGCGCTTGTTGTACTTAATGCTGTTGTCTAACAGGTTGATCATGATCTGTCGGATATGGGTGGGACTGCCGATCATGTATGGCCCCGTGGCGTACGGCAGACTATTGTCCTGCATTGTGATGCCGTTACTGGACGCGCGGAGCTTGCACAGCACCAGTGTGTCGTCGCAGAGCTCTTTGAGGTTAAAAGGCGCGTGCTCCAGTGTTAGCTTGCGGTCTTCGATTTTGCCCATCTCGAGGATGTCGTTGATCAGCGAGAGCAGGTGATTGGCGGCAACGCGCGCCTTGGCACGGCTCTCGCGGGCGACCTGGATATCGCCTTCCTTCAATTCCTCGATCTCGATAAGGCCCAGGATACCGTTGAGCGGCGTACGGATGTCGTGGCTCATGCGCGTGAGGAATGCCGTCTTAGCGGCGTTGGCAGCATCGGCTTTTTTGCGCTCGGTTCGAGCGCGCACGAGCGCCCAGATGAGCAGGACGATGCCGACCGACAACATACCGATGAGGGTAGCTGCAATGGCGGTGCGGTTGCGATAAAGGAATTGAAGCGTGTTGGATTCCTGGGCCGTGTACGACGTGGAGGAGAAATTGCTTGCGGAGAGCGATTCTCCGGCATTGATGATGCCCTTGTTGATGATTCCCAACAGCTCGGGTTTTCCGCGCGAAATCCAGCACGAGAGCTCACAGGTGTCAGGGAGCTCGGTCGTCTCGCAGTCCTCGAGATCGTAACGGTCACCGATGGTTTTTACGCGTGAACTGGGAGCGACGATGCAGTGCGCCGTTCCCTTCCTGAGGGCGTCGAACGCTTCATCGTCGGATTGGTATTCGGTTACGGTCGCTGTGGGGAACAGACTTTCAAGTGCATTTTTGTTGACAAACGATGATTTGGTACAGGCGATGTTCTGAAGGTTTTTGTTCAGGTTGCTGCCGGTGTGGATAGCGGTGAGGGATATGGTTCCCAACGATACCGACTGCACAACGCCTGTTTGCTCGGCAAACCAGTAATCTCGGTATACCGGCAGCGCAACGTCTATGCTTTCCTTTGACAGGGCCTTTGACATCATCTTGTAGCTATCAAAGGCGACGGTTTTGACCGTAATGCCAAATTTATCGTGCAACGTCGTCGCAAGCGATGCGAGCGAGCCTTCCATTTTGCCGTCTTCGTCTTCGTTGCAGTAGGGGAGTTTGCCCGTAATGTAGCCGAGCGTGATGGTGTTGTTGTTCGCCTTGAGCCAGGCGCGCTCATCGCCGGTGAGCGAGGATGATCCGCTGTTTTGCGCTGAATAGTTCGATTTGACCTCGTCGTTATGGCGGGGGTTGACGCGGTTGATTGCCGCCATTGCGGAGTTGATGTTGTCCATCAGGTCGGGGCGGCTTTTGGGAACGGCAAAGTAGTAGTCGCTCGAACCGACGTAGAACATGGGCGACGCCTCGGGCGACGAAATGGTGTCGTTCATGATGATGGCGTCGACCTCGCCGTTTGCGAGCGCGTCAAAGAGAACGGAGCCTCCGTCATACTCCCTGTATGTGCAGGCGATTCCCTCGTTGGCGAGCCACTGCTGGCCGACGATGGTTTGCATAACACCGGAGTTGTAATCGATGGTGAGACCCTGGAGTGCTTGAGGGTCACCCTTGGCCAGGTCGTCACGGTCGGGCCTGGCGTAGATGTAGTAGCGCTCGGTGCCCTCGGGGTTCGAGGAAAAGAGCAGCTTTTGGGCGCGTTCCTCGGAGTAGGAGATGTTGGGCATGAGGTCGATCTCGCCTGCCTCGAGCATGTCCATAAGCTCGGTGAAGGTGCCGGAGACGTATTCGTACCGCCAGCCGGGCGTGTAGTACGACAGGGTCTGGAGGTACTCGTAACCCCATCCCGAGAGACGCTCGCCGGGGTGCCGTTCTGGAAGCCCTCGTTGTTGACGAGCCAGCCGACGCGGACCGTCTTGACTGGCTGACTAGAGTCATCGGCAAAAGCCTGGACAGGCGCGATGGAACTCAGTGCGGCAAGCGCGGCAAGCACAATGGCCAGGGCGCGACATATAACTGAACGAAGGACAGTGGCAGCTCTCACATGCAATCCTAACGAATCGAGACAATACCGCATAAGGATACCAGCTCAGCCTGCCCAGTCGGCAGCTGTACCGCTAAACGCTCCCGCCCGGCAGTCATCGGGGACGTTCTTAAACGACTAGTCATTGGGGACGTTCTTGTTTGACTGGTCATTTAAGAACGTCCCCAATGACTAGTTCCGTTTGCTGGGGAGGCGTGGGACAATACCGAGCGAACGTGATTGGTTGTCCGTGGAAGGGGTCGCGATGAAAAAGCTCAGGACGCTTGCCGATGTGCTGCGACAGGCTGGCTTTGCACGCATTACGGGCCTGTTTCTTATTTTCTATCTGCTTTGCTCGACGGCTGTCTGGCTGTCCGAGCCCACGACCCTCACGTTTGGCGATGGTCTCTGGTTTAGCTTTGAGACGGTCTCGACGATTGGCTTTGGCGATATCCCCGCTGAAACGCCGGTTGCCCGCGGCATTACCGTTATCCTAAGCGTCATCAGTATCTTCTATATCGCCATGCTTACGGGCGTGGCGGTGAACTACTGCAATACGCTTATCAAGCTGCGCCAAAAGGACACCATGGCGCGCTTTATGGATGATCTGGAGCATTTGGAGGAGCTCGATCGTGACGAGCTCGCCGATCTGTCGCGCCGCGTGCGCGAATATCGCCGGCGCCAGCGCTAAAACGGGCGCCGCGCGTCACGATGAGGGGGACTGAATTTGAATATCACCGTGTATCTGGGTGCCAGTATCGGCAATGACCCGGCGTTTCTGCCTGCGGTGCGGGAACTGGGCAACTGGATTGGCGCCAACGGGCACGCGCTGGTATACGGCGGGTCCAAATCGGGACTGATGGGCGCGCTCGCCGATAGCGTACTCGAGGCAGGTGGACACGTGACGGGTGTTGAGCCGAGCTTTTTTATCGAGGCCGAGTTTCAGCACGACGGTATCGACGACCTCATCGTGACGAGCGATATGGCGGAGCGCAAGGCCAAGATGATTGAGCTCGGCGATGCCTTCATCGCCTTTCCCGGCGGGACGGGCACGCTCGAGGAGATTGCCGAGGTCATGTCCGCGGTGTCGTTGGGACACCTGGGTGCTCCGTGCATCCTGTATAACTTGGATGGTTACTACAACGACCTCAAGGCGCTGCTTGAGCACATGATTGATAAGGGCTTATCGAGCCCACGGCGCCAGCAAGGCATTTACTTTGCCGAGAATCTGTGCGAAATCGCATCAATTATCAACGGATAAGCCTTGAGCCTGTCCCGCCGTGCTTCTCGTTGGCTCCGTTTGCGGCGCAGACGGTTGGCTTGTCTGGGCCACGCTCGCTCTACAATAAAACGTATCTATGTCGTTTTTGACCGCGGGAGGACCCGATGGATAACCTTGCCAAACCCACAAACCGCGCGCTGTTTTTGGTCAGCGTTGCCGTGACCGGCGCGTTCGCGGGTGCCGCGGTCTGGCTGTTCTTTTTTGCGATGGAGCACGGTATCGACTATCTGTGGACCGAGATTCCGCACGCGCTGGGCGTCGCTTCGCCCGAGCTTGCCAGCGGTCCGTTTGGCTTTCTGCCGTACCCGTTTTTTGTCTGCCTGCTGGGCGGCCTGTTAATCGGCCTGTACGAAAAGATGACAGGCACCAAGACCGATGACCTCAACCAGGTGATGGCTAAGGTTAAGCAAGACGGGCGCTACCCGTACGACAACCTGGGCAAGCTTTCGCTCGCGGCATTGCTGCCGCTGCTGTTTGGCGGAAGTATTGGACCGGAGGCCGGCCTGACCGGCGTTATCGCGGGTCTGTGCAGCTGGGTCGGCGACCGCATGCGTCGCTTTGGCGCCGAGTTTAGGGAGCTCACGCTGCTGGGCACCCAGGCTGCCCTGACGGCGCTCTTTACCGCGCCCGTCTTTGGCTTTGTGGCACCGCTTGCCGGTAGCGCCGACGGCCAGGGCGAAGATGTCGACGATGAGCCCGCGTCCGGCGAGATCACCATCAAGTTGCCCAAGGCGCAAAAGACGGTGGTCTACGGCATCGCGATTGCGGGCGGTCTGGGCACCTACCTGCTGCTTGGCCAGCTTGTGGGCGGCGGCATGGGCATGCCCAGGTTCGAGTCCGCCGAGGTGGGCAATCTGGAACTTGTCTGGCTCATTCCGCTGGCGTTGGTCGGCACCGTCTGCGGTTGGCTGTACTTTGTCTCCGAGCATGCAAGCGAGGCACTGTCCCATGCAATAGGGGAGCGTCCTGTCGTCAAGGCCATGCTAGCCGGTCTGGCGCTCGCCATCTGTGGTACGGTCCTGCCCTACACCATGTTTGCCGGCGAGATCCAGGCCGACGTGCTCATGGAAACCTACCTGACCATCCCCGCCGGCGCGCTGATCGCGACCGGTCTTGTTAAGGCCATGCTGACGCCCGCCCTCATCAACCTTGGTTGGCGTGGCGGCCATTTCTTCCCCGTCATCTTCTCGGGCGTAAGCCTGGGCTATGGCCTTGCTATCCTCACCGGCGCCGATCCGGTCTTTTGCGTCGCCGTCTGCACGGCATCGACGATGGGTGCGGTCATGCGTCAGCCGGTCATGGTTGTGGGCCTGTTGCTCATGTGCTTCCCGCTCAAAGGCATCGTCTGTATGATCATCGCCGCAGCCATTGCCGCCGGCATTCCACTGCCCAAGCCGCTGCGCAAGTAATACGGTGGCGCACGCCGGGGACATGCCGTTTGCCACGGATTTGCGGGGAGGGGTGGCAATCGTGCCCTTCGTGGATTGAGGCTCGCGTCGCTACAGGTCGCGTGCTCGATAAACCTTGGTGCTGACGGTGCAGCTGATTGCGCATAGCGCGAGGGCAAGTACGGCGATGCCTGCACACAGACAGCTAAGAACGGCAGGATCGGGATTCGCCCCGGCAATCGACATGAGCCAGTTACTGATGGGGTTGGAGGAACTCAGCATTGCCATGGTGCCGCAGCCAAACAGGGCAAACAGGCCAAGGGATAGGCGCAGCGCCTCCATGTGTCCAAATCGGAAGAACAGCGGCTGTGTCAAGAATACCATCATGAGGGAGATGAGCATCGATGCCACCGAGGCGGTTGCGATTTCAAAGATTGTCTGGCATGTCGAAGGGATGCCCATGGGGTCGAAGAGCGGAAGGGCGAGGATGTTCAGAAGCGTAGCCGCGCATGCCATGACGACCGAGAAGACAACGATGCACAGGTAGCGTGCGCAAATAATGTCTTTGCGCGAGAAGGGTAACGTTGCTCGATAACGCTCCCAGCCGTTTTGGTTATCGTAGCCAGCTAGCGAGTTCATGATTATGATGGGCGACATGGCACTGACCGCACAGGCGCCGGCGCTCATGCCGGAATCGCCGTCTGTCGCGTTGGCAAGGGTCAATACGACGAATATGAACAGGCCGACGCCCGCGATGCTCGGGATGAGCGTGCGAACGATGGCGAGCTCGGACATAAAGGCGCGTTTCATTTCGAAACTCCTTTCAGCATGAGGCGAAGATAGTCATCAATGGTTGCCCGATCGCAGGGAATCTCGGGGAAGGCCTCGAGCGTTTCGCGACGGTTGGGCACGAGCACGTCCACGCTATAGGCGTGGTGGGCGGCACGGGCGCCTTCGACGCAAGCCATAAGCTCGGCGGCCTGTGCTTGGGTACAGTGGGCGATGCCGGCGCGGTCGGTAATGTCCTCGCGCGGCAGGTCAAAAATAATCGAGCCGTTATCGATGCAGATGACGCGGTCGGCAGCACGATCGAGATCAGACGTAATGTGGCTCGAGAGCAGCACGCTGCGCTGGCCGTCGGCGACAAAGGCGAGCAGCTCATCGAGCAGTTCCTCGCGTGCCATGGGATCGAGGCCCGCGGTGGCTTCGTCCAAAACGAGCAGCTTGGCATTGTGGCTGAGCGCGCAGGCGAGCTGCAGCTTCATACCCATGCCGCGGGAGAGGTCCTTGACCTTTGTCTTGGGATCGAGGCCAAATCGGTTGATGAATCCGGCGAACGTTTCGCGGTCCCACGTGGGGTACGCCGGGCCTACGAGCGCCTCGATCTGGCCCACCTTGAGCGTGGAGGGGAAGGGGCACGTGTCCAGGACAAGACCGACGCGGGAGCGTAGATGGCGTTGCGACTCATCGGGCGCGTCGGCGCCACAGCGCTGCCCAAACAGGTGCACTTCGCCGGCATCGAGCTTTATAAGCCCGAGAGCAGCTCGAATCGCCGTTGTTTTGCCAGCACCGTTGGCACCAACAAAGCCGACGATCTGGCCAGGCTCCACGGCAAGCGTGACGTCGCGCAGCGAAAAGCGGTCGCTTACAGTGCGTGAGATGCCTTTGAGTTCAAGCAAGTTTTGCATGGTATAGCCTTTCTTGCAGATGGCTACTGCATGGTTTCGGGGGCCACCAGGTCGAGCATCTCGTGCAGTTTGTCGCGCGTGACGCCCAAGGCTTCGGCTTGGCTCGCCGCTTTCGCAAGCAGCTCTTCGATATGACAGAGCTGGTTTTCGCGCAAAAGCTCCTGGTTGCCCTCGGCGACAAAACAGCCCTTGCCCTGCACGGTGCAGATAAACCCGAGCTGCTCCAGGTCGGCGTAGGCGCGCTTGGTGGTGATGACGCTCACGCCAAGATCGCTCGCGAGTGCACGGATGCTGGGGAGTTTGGCTCCCGCAGCGAGCGTGCCCGATAAGATCTGAGCTTTGACTTGCGAGGTTATCTGCTCGTAGATGGGCTTGTCGCTCGAATTGGATAGGATGATGTCCACAGCGGCTCCTTAGCTGTTGGGCTACACGTGTATATAACCGGTAAGCACAGTATATATACACTATGCACAGTTCTGCAAGAGGCAAATGCGGATTGGGCCGGTTGCCCAGGCCCCAACTGATGAATTTGTCCTGATAGGTGCCCTAGAGCGGGATTTCGCGGCTACAATAGGGCGGTTACATCGACGTAATGCACTCAATGCAAGAAAGGATCCGCATGGCAAGCCTGTCGGATGAAATCTCGTCGCGCCGCACATTCGCGATCATCAGCCACCCGGACGCCGGTAAGACCACGCTTACCGAGAAGCTGCTGCTCTATACCGGCAGCATCCAGACTGCTGGCTCGGTCAAGGGCAAGAGCTCGGCCAAGCACGCCGTCTCGGACTGGATGGACATCGAGAAGGAGCGCGGCATCTCCGTTACCTCCTCGGTGCTGCAGTTCACCTACAACGGCGCCTGCGTCAACATCCTCGATACCCCCGGCCACCAGGACTTCTCGGAGGATACCTACCGTACCCTTATGGCCGCCGACGCCGCTGTCATGGTCATCGACGGCGCTAAGGGCGTCGAGGCCCAGACCAAGAAGCTCTTTAAGGTCTGCACGCTGCGCCACATTCCCATCTTCACCTTTGTGAACAAGCTCGACCACGAGGCTCGCGATCCGTTTGAGCTCATGGAAGAGATCGAGAATGTTCTGGGCATCAACACCTATCCCATGAACTGGCCGATCGGCAGCGGCCGCAATTTCCGCGGTGTGTTCGATCGTCAGACCCGTCGCGTTATCGCCTTTGAGGGCGACGGTCACGCCAACGCCACCAAGAAGGTCGCCGAGGTCGAGGCTGAGCTGGGCGACCCCTCCATGGACGAGCTTATTGGCGAAGAGAACCATAAGAACCTGATGGACGACATCGAGCTGCTCGATGGCGCCGGCGACGAGCTCGACTTGGATGCCGTGGCCTGCGGCAAGCTGAGCCCGGCGTTCTTTGGCTCGGCGCTCACCAACTTTGGCGTGGAGCCCTTCCTCAAGGAGTTCCTGCGTCTGGCCCCGACGCCGCGCGCCTATACCGATACGCTCACCGGCGAGCCGGTCGATCCCTGCCGCGACGACTTTAGCGGCTTTGTGTTTAAGATCCAGGCCAATATGGACAAGAACCACCGAGACCGCATCGCCTTTGTGCGCATTTGCTCGGGCAAGTTCGAGCGTGGCATGGATGCCTTCCACATGCAGGGCAACCGTAAACTCAAGCTGGCCACGGGCACCTCGATGATGGCCGATGACCGCGCGATTGTTGACGAGGCGTACGCGGGCGATATCGTGGGCCTGTTCGACCCGGGTATCTTTAGCATCGGCGACACCGTGTGCTCCGGCAAGCGCCACGTGCAGTATCCGCAAATCCCGACGTTTGCCCCCGAGATGTTTGCTCGCATTACGCAGGTCGACACGCTCAAGCGCAAGCAGTTCGTCAAGGGTATGGAGGAACTTGCCCAGGAGGGCGCCATCCAAATCTTCCGCGAGCTGGGTGCCGGCATGGAGAGCGTCATCGTGGGCGTGGTCGGCGTGCTGCAGTTTGAGGTGCTCGAGCGCCGTCTCAAGGCCGAGTACCGTGTTGAGGTTCGTCGCCAGCCGCTGCCCTATACGGACATCCGCTGGATCCAGAACGACCCCGACACCATCGATATCCCGGCTCTTTCGCTCACGCGCGACACCCTGCGCGTCGAGGACATGCGCGGCGGCAAGCTGCTGCTGTTCACGAGCCCGTGGAACGTGGATTGGGCAACTGACCACAACCCCGACCTTATCCTGTCGGAGTTTGGCAACGTGGCCTTTTAACGCATCGGCGCGGTGGCCCTGCGGGGCTGCCGCGTCGTTCGCTTGCTTGATGCCGTGTGAGCGGCTATCATACCCACCGTCGTCTCAAGACCGGGGCGTCCGAGCAGTTCGGGTCCGATATCCTGCTCGTTAAACCTAAAACCAAAGGAGTACATAATGATCAAGAAGGTCATGGAGGACTACAAGGTCCTGTTGCGGAGCATTCCCGCGGCAACGGTTTCGCTGTTTTTCGTGAGCGTCATCATGATGAACCTGCTGGCCAACAAAGAGCTTATCAGCCTGCCGTATCTGGCACTCGATTGCGGCTTTGTGGTGAGCTGGGTTTCGTTTTTGTGCCAGGACATGATCTGCAAGCGCTTTGGCGCCAAGGCATCCATCAAAATCTCTATCCTCGCGCTGCTGGTCAACCTGGCCGTGAGCCTGTGCTTTTGGGCATGCTCGCTTACGCCCGGTATGTGGGGCGCCTACTACGACACCGGCATGATCGAGGTCAACACCGCCCTTAACGCCACCATCGGCGGCACCTGGTACGTGGTGCTGGGCTCTTCGCTGGCAATGCTCGTTTCTGCCGTGGTTAACTCCACGCTCAACCAGTCGCTCGGCCGCATGCTCAAAAAGAATAACTTTGCGAGCTTCGCCTTCCGCTCCTATGTGTCCACGGGTGTTGGCCAGTTTATCGACAACTTGGTCTTTGCCATTGTGGTGAGCCACACGTTCTTTGGTTGGACCTGGGTGCAGGTCCTTATGTGCTCGCTGACCGGCGCTGTTGCCGAGCTGCTGTGCGAGGTTTTCCTGAGCCCCGTGGGCTACAAGGTCGTGCGCGGCTGGGAGCGCGAGAATGTGGGCTCCGAGTACCTCGAGCGCCACGCAACCGCCTAAGGAGCAAGTATGCGGGTTTTGATCACGGGTGCTTCGGGCGGTATCGGAGCCGCATGCGTGCAACGATTTTTGGACGAGGGCCACGAGGTCGTGGGCTTTGATCTGCAGTCGGCGGCGATCGAACACGAGCGCTACCGCCATCTGATCGTTGATGTTCGCAAGCCGGACGCGTTTCCAGACGATCTTGAACCCCAGGTGATCGTGAACGTTGCCGGTACGCAGGATTCGGCTGACGACATCGCCGCCAACCTGTATGGCACCATCAACGTGACCGAGCGCTACGCCTTTGCGGGGGAGGGGCTTGTCGCCAAGCCGGCGCCGGCTATCAAATCCGTGGTCAATGTGGGGTCGGCGAGCGGGCATACGGGATCGGAGTTTCCCGACTATGCCGCCAGCAAGGGCGGCGTTATCGCCTACACCAAGAACCTTGCAAACCGTCTGGCGCCGCAGGCTATCGCCAACAGTGTGGACCCGGGTGGCGTTATCACGCCGCTCAACCGTTGCGTGATGGAAGACGAACACCTGTGGAACCAGATTATGGAGCTCACGCCGCTTAAGCGCTGGGCCACCGCCCAAGAGATTGCCGAGTGGATCTACTTTGTGGGCGTGACCAACCGGTTTATGACCGGGCAGAGTCTGCTAATCGATGGCGGCGAGGCCGGCCGCACACAATTTATTTGGCCCGAATAGGAAACGCGCCCGATGGAAAGCCGTCGGGCGCGTTTTTGATGTATCGATTTTTAGCCGAGGCAAGTCCAGTTGACGGGGGCCGAGCCGTGCTGTTCGAGTAGCCGATTGGCAGCGGAGAAGGGGCGCGACCCCATAAAGGCGGGGAGTTCTGCCGTGGCACGGTTGGCCGAAAGCGGCGAGGGGTGCGTGGAGGCCAGACAGAACTTGTCGGTTGCCTTGCCCGTGCCAGTTGCGACGAGCTTACCTTCGACCATCTGCTGGGCAAAGCGGCCCCATGCCAAAAAGACTACCGGCTGGGGCAGCTGGCAGCAGCGTTCGATAATGTAGTCGGTGAGCGTGCTCCAGCCCAGCTTGGCGTGCGAGTTCGCGGCATGCTCGCGCACGGTGAGCGTAGTGTTGAGAAGCAGGACGCCCTGTTGTGCCCATGGCGTTAGGTCTCCTGTGGCGGGAATGGGGTAGCCCAGATCGGCATTGAGTTCCTTGTAAATATTGCGCAGGCTCGGCGGCAACTTGGTTTGCGTCGCGGGGACCGAGAACGACAGCCCCATGGCCTGGTTGGGTCCGTGATAGGGGTCTTGACCCAAGATGACAACCTTGACCTGGTCGGCCGGCGTGTAGGCGAGGGCATTGAGGATGTCGTCTTGTGCCGGGTAGATAGTCTGCTCGGCACGCAAAAGGGCGATGCGCTCGAGCAGCCGGTTCGTAGTGTCACGTACCGGCTGCGGCGCATCGCCCAGCCAAGTTGTTATGTTGCGGTCGCGAGTTGCGGTGTCCATGGGGCTCCTTTATGGCAGATGCTCTGTTGGCATCTATTGTAAAGGCGCACCGGTTGCCTTTATGCCGCGGCTGCATAAGGAGCGGGGTCTACGAGACGCGCTCGGGCGCTCCTGCCATGCGAGCCTGTCCATGCGCGCGAAGGCGCGGAAGCTCGACGGTTGCCACCATGACGCCGGTGAGGATGAGAGCGGCACCAAAGAAGGCGATGGGGCTCAGGACCTCGCCGACCAGGAAGAACGAGAAGACGGCGGAGCAGACTGGCTCGAGCGAGAAGGCGAAGCCGGTGGTCTCGGCAGGCACGTGGGGCTGCACGAGCGTCTGGGTGATAAAGCCGTAGGCAGAGCAGATGAGTGCGAGCGCAACGACGACCACGATCTCGCTGGGCGTACTGGGAAGCGTGAAGCCGCCAAAGGTGAATGCGGCGATGCCCGAGAACAAGCCGCCAAAGCCCAGCTGCCAAACGCCCAGGGCCAGCGGGTCGACATCTTCGACAAACCGCTTGGCGACAATGATGTGCCCGGCGTAGACAAAGGCGGAGAACAACATGATGAGCGCGCCCGGGTTCAGGCTGGTGAAGTCGGCGCCCGAGAGCAGCAACATACCGCAGGTGACGATAGCCGTGCCGACGAGCACTTTGCGTTCGGGTGCGCGGCGCAGCAGGGCGGCGTTGGCAAACGGCACGATCACGACCGTCAGGCTCTGCAAAAAGCCGGCAGTGGAGGCAGAAGTGAGGCTAGAGCCCAAGCACATGCAGGTGAGCTCGGTTGACATAATGGCGCCGATGATGGCGGCGCGGACCATAAGGTCGCGGTTGATACGGAACGCGCGCTTGTGGAAGAGCAAAAGGCAGGCCACAAAGGCGATGATGCAGCGCAGCGCAACGATGCTCGTGGCGTTCATGCTGTCCATGCCGATCTTCATGAGGGGGTACGAAAAGCCCCATGCGACGGGAACGGAAAATGAGAGCGCGATTGCTTTTTTGCGATCCATGGGACTCCTTTTGTTACAAAACGGTTTCGTAAAAAGGATTCTGCTCCCAGATGTGGATGTAGTAAAGCGAATGTATCTTCAGTATGATTAAGAAATACTAATGTTGGCAGAAAAAGCCCTGGCAAAACGTTTTACAGCTACATCGATGTGGAGGCACGATGGCATCGCGGTATCAGATTGTTTGTATGGTGGTCGATTGCGGCAGCCTGAAACGTGCGGCGGACGAGCTGGGCTATACGCAAAGCGCGGTGAGCCAGGCCGTCAAGGCGCTCGAGCGCGAGCTGGGCACCACGCTTATCGAGCGCGGCAAGCAGGGTGTGTCGCTTACGCGCGACGGCAAACAATATCTGCCGTACCTGCGCCAGATCGTGACCGCCGAGGCCGAGCTCGAGGGCAAGCGCCAGGAGCTGCTGGGGCTTTCGTCGACCGATATTCGCATTGCGACGTTTACCAATGTGAGTCGAACCGTGTTGCCGCGTGTGATCCGCGACTTTGGTGCGCTGCACCCGGGCGTGCACTTTACCCTTAAGCAGGGCGATTACACACGCAACGCCCAGTGGGTGCACGATGGCGTGGTTGACTTTTGCTTTACAGCACGTGGATTTACCGCTGGACTCGAGAAGCGCGTGGTCTATCACGACGAGTTGGTAGCATTGTTGCCGGCCGCGCATCCACTGACGGCAAAGGAAAAGGTGACGCTCACCGACTTAGCGTCCGAGCCGTTTGTGCTGCTGGATGAGGGCGAGCAGAGCCTGGTGCTCGATGCATTTGCGGCGCATGGGCTGTCGCCGCACGTGACGAGTGAGGTGACCGACGACTACACCATCATGGCGATGGTGGAGGAGGGCCTGGGCGTGAGCATGCTCTACCGTCGTACTGTGGAGGGCATGCGGGCCGATATTCGCGTGCGGCCCATCGTGCATGCCCCCTCGCGCGACGTGGTGGCCGCCTGGCGCAGCTGGGACACCATGCCCATCGCCACGAGGCGCTTTATCGACTATATGAGCTCGCATATTGTCAATTAATGGCTGGTGTGGCGTTGAGTGCGGTGTTTAGCGGGCTGTCGCTTTGGCTTGGGTGGCGCGATAGGTGCGTGCCGGGTGGCAGAGTAGTACCGCTACGACCATAAAGAACGCCGTGGTGCCCAGACTGATGGGGTAGACCATCATGATGTTCGCAAAGGTGCGGAAGTGCGGGAACACGCAGAACACCCAATAGAAGCGGATGCCGCAGACGCAGATCATGGTGATGAGGGCGGGCGTGAGCGAGATACCAAAGCCGCGCAGGTAGCCTGACATGTTTTCGTAGAACATGCTAAAGGCGTACGCCGGGAAGATCGAACATACGCGGATATAGCCGATCGAGACGATGTTGGGGTCGCTGTTAAAGAGCGACAAAATCTCGCGCCCCAGGCCGACAATAACGATGATCGTGGTGAGTGCAACGATACCGCCTTCGACCAGGCAGACCTTGAGCGTTTTGGTGCAGCGGTCGATCTTGCGGGCACCGTGGTTTTGTCCCACAAAGGTGGTGCAGGCCTGGCTAAAGCTGTTGAGCAGGTTGTAACACACGTACTCCAGGCTCATGGCGGCGCTCGATGCCGCCATGACCTCGGTGCCCAGGCTGTTGATGGCAGACTGGATGATGATGTTGGCGACAGCAAAGACGGCGCTTTGGATGCCGGCGGGCAGGCCGATCTTGACGATGCGCTTGAGGGCGACGGGGTCGATAGCCAGGTCGCGTGGGGTGACGCGGACGACGGAGTCGGTCTTGAGCAGGCGGATAAAGAGTGTAGCGGCGCTGACGGTGTAAGCGATGGCGGTGGCGATGGCGACGCCCGCGACGCCCCAGTGGAGTACAGGGACAAAGATGAGATCCAGGCCAATGTTGAGGACGGTGGACACGGCAAGCGCCTGCAGCGGCATGCGGGTGATGCCGACGGAGCGGAAGATCGCGGCCTCAAAGTTGTAGAGCAAGATCGAGGGCATGCTGAGCAAAAAGACGCGCAGATAGAGTGAGGCGAGCGGCATGGTCTCGGCGGGAACGTTGAGCGCGGCGAGCATGGGCTCGGCAAAGATCTCGCCCAGTGCGATGACGACAAAGCCCACGAGCGCCATTAAAATCGAGGTATGGACAGCGCGCTTGACCATGTTCTGATCGTTGCGGCCGATAGCGTTGGCGATGACCACGTTGGAGCCAAGCGACATGCCAATAAACAGGTTGAGCATAAGACTGGTAAGCGGAACATTGGAGCCGACCGCCGCCATGGCGAGGGTTCCCTGGTCGCCCGAGAAGTTACCGATGATGACCGTGGCAATAAGGTTCGACAGCTGCTCCAAGATGCTCGTGGCGGCTACGGGGAAGGCGAACAGGGGAATATTGCGCCACAGCGAGCCGGTGGTCATGTCAATGTGCTTAGATACGGTGTCAGCCATACGCTCTCAATCTCTAATATGCTCTTTCGTGCTTATTTGCGCAGACGATGATACTCCTAATGCAACCATCCGGCACTTAGTCATTGGGGACGTTCTTAACGACTAGTCGTTGGGGACACTCTTTAGCGCCGACCAAAAGGAGTGTCCCTAAGTGACGCAAGAGTGTCCCTTTTGACTAGTCATTCAAGAACGTCCCCAATGACTAGGTGGGGAAGGCGTGCGACAATGGTGGGCGTTGTGTTGTTCGCGCTAAGGAGTTGCCATGTTGTTGTGTCCCGTTTGCCATGAGCCGTTGGTGGATGACGAACGCAGTGCTGCATGCGCGGGCGGACACCGGTTTGACCGTGCTCGCGAGGGCTATCTATATCTGCTGCGCTCGTCCAAGAGCGGCGACTCCATGGGCGATCCCAAGTCGCAGGCACGCAGCCGTCGCGACTTTCTGAACCGCGGTTACTATGCGCCGTTGCGCGATGCGATGGTCGAGCTGGTGCGCAAGCGGGTGTCTGGGCGCGCCACGTCTACAAACTGCCCCATGACGCTGCTCGATATTTGCTGCGGCGAGGGCTACTACACCAGCGCCATGGGCGCGGTGCCGGGCGTGGATGCCTACGGTTTCGACCTGGGCAAAGAGATGGTGCGCCTTGCCGCCAAGCGCGGCGATGCGACCTACTTCGTGGCCAATATGAAGGACATTCCCGTGGCGGACGGCGCCTTCGATATGGTGACCGAGCTCTTTGCTCCCTTTAACGAGCGCGAGTTTGTCCGCGTGCTGGCGCCCGAGGGCTCGCTTTACACCGTGGTGCCGGGTGCCCGTCATCTCTTTGGGCTTAAAGAGGCGCTCTACGACACACCGTATCTTAACGATGAGAAGCTGCCGAAGACCACCGAGCTCGAGTTGGTCGGAACGCAGCGGGTGTCTGCGAATATTACGCTTCAGACCCAGGCGGACATCGAGGCGGTGTTCCAGATGACGCCGTACTACTACCGCACGCGCCCTGCCGACAAAGAACGCCTGGCAAATTTGGACACCCTTCAAACCGGCATCGACTTCATCATCGCCGAGTACCGCCACAGCTAACAACCTGCCAAAAAGGGACAGGTTTGTTTCGGTAGGTTTTATCTGGGCAAACGTAAAGGGCCGACCGCGTTAACGCGCAATCGGCCCTTTTTAGTTGCTTGGCTGCAGAGGTTATGAGAAGCGAGCGCTTACAGGCGGTCCTTGTTCTCGGCCTTAACCTCATGTGCCTGCTGAACAAAGAACAGGTCGTAGACCACGATGACAAAGGCGCCAAAGTTGATGGCGTCGCCGCCAAACGCGGGAAGCGTGAGCACGGCCTGCGCAATCGTGGCGATTGCAGCGACGATGCCGAGCTTAAACGCGCCATCCACCTGCGAAGGCTTGTTGGCGCCCTTGATACCCGCGACACCTGCGGCAAGATCGACGAGGCCCTTGGCGATAATCACGACCGCGGCGAGCAAAGCATTCGATCCGTAGGTGGACTCGAACTTGCCGGTCGCGATGCCGGCGATTCCAATGACGAGGCTGGCGATGCCCAGAACAAAATAAATCAGGGCAAGGATTTTGAGAGTCTTGCGAGTGAAGCTCATGGCTGGTCCTTTCGAAGTGGACATGACGTATTTGATGCGCACGCATGACGCATGTCGCGAAGCATATTGTAATTCAACAAGGTGCTGTGCACGTTCATCTAATAGTTGAACGCTCCGCTCGCGACAGGGGTGGCACTTGCACTGTGCTAGCTTTTTGTTTAACTGGATTAAACTGTGCATTTTTTAGGGGCGAATGGTGAATATCAAGCAGGTCGGCTATTTTGTCGCCGTATTCGAGACGAAGAGTTTTACTGCTGCGGCGCACCAGCGCCACGTGACTGTTCAGGCCATTTCCAAGTCAATTAGCGAGCTCGAGCAGTTTTTTAACGTTCAGTTTTTTGAGCGTGGGAGTAGCGGTGTCAGGCCGACTCAGGCCGGTCGCAGCTTTTATGCCAAGGCTCGCCCTGCCGTCGAAGCGTATCGTGAGGTTGAAAACTTTGACCCGTCTGGATGCGACCTGACCGTCTCGTCGGCCTCTGGTCCTCAAGCGATGCCGGAACTCTCGATTGGCCTGTGCGCCCCCGCATTCGATAACGAGGATAAGCTATATAAGGGGCTATCTGCGCTTATCATGCGTGGTGTGCGCGTGCGGGTGAAGTTTTGCACTGTGCATCCCGGAGTTGCCCAGCAGGAGCTCGAGCAGGGCGACCTCGATGCCTTGCTTACGGTGGGTACATATGACAATACCAATGATGACTGCGAGCAGCTGGGAACCCTGCCCACGGGTATTTTCGTCGCCGCCGACCATCCGCTCGGCAAGAGGCCCTTTGTGACTGTGGCTGATCTGAGCTCCTATCCGGTGGGACAGTCGACTGCGTTCGATAGCTTTAACAACTCGATTTTTTGGCAGTACAAAAGCCGCGATGTCCTAGGTGAGACGCGCGTTATCGATAGCCCCGCTCAAGTTGGGGCGTTTTTGGCGGCCGAGCGCGGCTATTTCTTAAATGCCATTCTTCCCGTTCCTGGTCAGGTCGCTAGTGGGTTTGAGATTGTTCCCATTGTGGGCGAAGGGGCCCTGACGGTTCCGGTGTGTTTAGTTTCCCTTAAAGATGAAAAGTCCCAAGCTTATCACGTCGTAGAGAACTACTTGATTCGCATGGTGGGCTGTACCAACGGGTCTGCTACTCGCTAGCACATCCGTTGACGCGCTTGCCGCTGTCGGCTCGGTCGTGTCTGGCATTATGCTGTCGATTGCACCGTGCCGTGGCAATCGAATGAATGCAAAGACCATCCACAGTAAGCCGCCCTCCGTTTCTTGTTTGCTCGAGAAGCGGAGGGCGGCTTTCATATACGGTGCTCTGTGCAGGCGGGTCAGATACCCTAGCTCAGGCGCTCCTGGCTTTCCTTTTTAACGCGGTTGGCGAAAACGAAGTACACGGCACTTACGACCACGGCGGTGACATCGGTGGCGCTGGTGCCGACTCCGCCCAAGAAGGGCTCGGAAAGCAGCAGGCTCACAACGGCGCAAACCAGGCAAATGATAGCCCAGACCCAAACGACACCAATCTTGCTGGGGTTATTTGAGGCGCGGATGCCCAGCACGGCAGCGATGATTTCGACGATGCCCATCACGATGATGACAACGCTGTAAACCGAGAGATCACCGCTGGCGTCGCCCGAAGCCGCGGTGAGTGCCAACGCGCCCGCGGCGATGCTAAAAATACCTCCCAATAGATAAATGATGGACATGACCTTTAGGACTTTACGGTTGTTGCTCATGTTCAGTTCCTTTCCCTTGAGCCTTAATGGCGCCGTGCGGGTTTTGCCCGGTGCCATGAATTACTGATTGGTAGGTTCGTTACCAAGGTCTTGCGAGGCGAGTTTCTGTTCTTCGTTAAACTCGTCCGCTTCGGCGAGTTCTTCGGCGGTAGCTTCCCTTGGAGCGGACTCGTCGGCATCGCAATGATCGAAAACGAGTTGATAGGGGGCGATGTCGCGGCGGGAAAGCATGAGCTTTACCTCACGGCGCAAAGAACGCATGACGCTGCCGCGATCGGTCTCCTTGCAGGTGGCGACAACGCGAATGGTCATAGCGGTGCTGCTAAGGTCGACCACGCCCTTGTAGAAGGGGCCATCGATAATGGCGGGAACGCGGTCATGCACGCTTTTGAGCTCGTCTTTAAGCACCTTTTCGACATAGGGTAGAGATTCTCCCACCGGGATGGTGATATCTATGCTGGCGTAAGAATTAAGTTTTGTCATGTTGGTGACATTCGAAATCGAGCTGTTGCGTAGGAGCAGGACATTGCCGTTGCCGTCATTGATCTTTGTGGTTCGCACACCAATCTCCATAACGGTGCCGGTATTGCCGCCAACCGAGATGACGTCTCCAACGCGGAACTCGCCTTCAAAGATAATAAAGAGCCCGCATAAGATATCCGTGATGAGGTCTTTGGCTCCAAAGGAGACGGCGAGCGTGATGATACCTGCCGAGGCTAAAAGCGTTGCGGTATCGACACCCAAAACGCCGAGGCACCAATAGAGCATAGCGATGAGAGTTCCGTATTTTGTCAGGCTCGAGAGAAGTCGGCATATCGTCTCGCCGCGCGCTCCAAGCACATTGGACAACATGCGAAGAAGCGCCTGCGCGATTGCGCACACTGTGAGAGCCACACAGGCGTACATGATCGAAGCGGTGAGCGCGAATATGTTGAGACCGTGCTGCCAGTCGTTGCCCAGGATATAGGTAAATACCGAACGCGGACCAAACAGAGCGTCTTTAAACAAGACGGCCAAAAAGACGATAAACGCCGCGATGCCGGCAAACCATTTAAGGACTGTGCCGAGTTTTTGCTCGGGGGTTTTGTCCTCCCATTTAAAGGAGATGTTGAGCCATCGGCCAATGGCGCTTTCGCTGTGTTTGACACGGCCGTCGGCCGTCGTGACGGTGATGTTGTGCCGTCTTGTCGCGAAATCGCCTTCGTGCTTCGAACGCTTTTCTTCGACTTTTATGGTGTCGAGCGTCAGCAACGGGTAGATAAGGGCAAAGCAAATGGCGGCGATGATTCCGGTTGCGATTGTGAGCGGAACGCGCTGGTGCATAAAGGAGTCTTCGGGTGCCGCGACGTAAACGTAATAGTCGCCAGTCTCCAAGCAGGAGGCGTAGAGTTTTTGGTTGTCGATGTAGACGAAGTCGCTAAAGCCATCTGCAAGCTGCTCGTCAGTCAGTCCGATTTCGGATGCTTTTTTCCCCAAAAGAAGGTCGTTGGGATGATATGCGACGGTACCGTCTTTTTTCTTGATTGCAAAGGCGAAGCCTCCGGCGCCCGCCTTGATGCCATCGAGCACTGCGTCGATCTTGGTGCTCTTGAGCATTTCTTCTAAGCGCATGGGGCGCACGGCAATCTGCACGATTCCGTCTGCAATGCCATCCTGATCGTAGAGTGCGACTCCGATGTACTGATATGTCTCGCCGGTGGTTCTGTTGATAGAGAGAGGCTGTATATATTCATCCTTGCCGCCCAAAAGCGAGCGGAACTCGTAGGAGGAGTCACCGTACTTGGTCGAAAGGCTGTAGGATCGCTGCGACGTGCTCGAGCTCGTCATATTGCCGTCGCCGTCGTAGAGATAAATTGACTCGATGTTGAGCGTTTTTGCCATGCTGTGCAGGTCGGCTCGCGTGGCGAGCTCTGGATTGTGCTCAACGATGTAGGCGATAATGTGGCAGGCAGTGGCATAGTGCTCGCTATATTGCCTCGTAAGTTCATCCTCGCGCAGCGCATTATTTTTGAGCGTTTGATCAATCTGCTCTAAGCGCTCCCGATTGACCGTCGCCTGGCTCGAAAGGGCAAAGAGCGTTTGCATATAGAAGGTTACTGCCAAAAGTAAGACGAGTCCTGCAATGGACAAGGCTGTTGCGCGCCTGCCCACGGAGGGGCTAAACCGAAGGCCGCGACCGATCTTGACGTATTCGTGATGGTCGTGGTCGTCATGTTCGTCATCCGCTAGGACAAACAGGTCATAGAGTGCCACGGCGGCGACGACTGCGATGAAGGCAAAGAGGATGACGCCCACGGTGATGTTGCGCGCGGAGGCGGTATCGCTTTCGGGGATGGCGAGAATGTAATAGGTGTCATCGACCAACTTGACGCGACAATACAGGCTTGTGTTTTTGACGGAAGTGATGAATGTCTTGCCGTCCTCAAGATTGCTCACGTCGATGCCGTTGTCGAGTGCATCGGTACCTATCATGTTCTGATCGGGATGGTAGGTGATCAGGTGCGTTTTTGCCGATACGGCGAGGACATATCCGTGACTGCCGAGCGAGATGTTCTTGAGCATGCTCTCGGCCGAGCCGGTGTCCTTGACAAGGGCGTGCAGCTCTTGGGGATTTTGCTCTACGATGACCATGGTGTCGTCATCGATTTTGGCGGCATAGTATCGCATGAGCCAGTCTTGATCGGGAAGATCGACCTCAACTGGATCGGAGGGCTTGCCGGTCTCGAAGCACTGACGTAGCTGGTTGAAGCGGGCGCGGCTAAAATCGGCTTTGGTGTCAACCGCTTTGGCGATGATAGAACCGTCACGTCGGGCAATGAGAACGTTATCGACCTTGAGCAGGTCCTTGAACTCGGCCATTTTGGCATCGGTCGCTTCATAACCGGCATCGTTGGCTGCCATAAATGCGATGCTTGCGGCACGCGTGCGATACAAGTCATCAAATGTTTGGGTGTTGTCTTTTGTTTCCGACTGGGCCGTTTTAACGAGATCGGGGAGTTCGGCGGCAACGCGATCGAATTCTAAAGCGTATTCCTCTTGCGATAGACGCGTTTGCATCGAGGCGAGTAGGAGTCCCATCGCTAACGCGCAGACGGCTACGGCAATGGCAAGCGCCACGGACTTCTTTTTTAGTCGCTTGGACATGGGTGGACTTCCTTAGTTCCATTTCTCGATGAGCGTATCGATTGTTTTGTCTTTGAGCATTGAGCGTACTTCGGCGGCAACCTTGGGTGAAAGCTCAGAGTCCTTCTGCGTTGCGACGGCATAGCGCTGTGGGTTGATGCCAAAATCGGGCAGGACGGTGCGCTCGTCATCGAGATAGGTTTTGGCAATTGCGCCATCGGTCGCCATGGCGTCGACGTCGCCGGCTTCCAATGCGCGGGAAAGCTCAGCGTAGCTTGCATATTGGTTCAGATGCCATGTGTCGTAGTCAATGTTGCCGCTCTTGGCATCCTGCTGCTGGGGGATGCCGTCCGAAAGCCCCAGCTCCAAAAACTTCGCGGCAAGTTGAGGTGCAGCGTTTGTTCCGGATACCGTGCCAATTGTTCCGCCCTTAAGCTGGGAGAAGGATTGAATGAGCGATGTATTTTCGACAACAAGAATTACCGAGTCGGTGTAATAGGCGGCAGAGAAGTCAAACAGCTTTTTGCGTTCGTCGCTTATCGAGTAGCACGCGATCAGGCAATCGACTTTTTCCGACGAAAGCATTTCTTCGCGTGTCTCGGGCGTTACGGATGTAAACGAACAGCCTCCATAGCCAAGACGGTTTGCCAACTCGTTGGCGAGGTCGATTTCGAATCCGTAGTATTTGCCGTTGTTGGGATTACGCTCGCTAAACCCGACGATATCCGAGCGGACGCCTACGTTCAGCCTGGCCTTGCCGGACATGTCGGAATTACTGTTCGAGCAGGCTGGCAGTACCACAGCTGCCAGTGTGGCTCCGGCTGCCGAGATTGCCAACCGGCAGGCCTTTCGGCGTGTGACTGAATGGTCCATTTGCATTCCTCACGACGAATGTTCAGTCCTTTAATGATACGGACGGGCAAGTATGGAACTGCCGCGAAGCGGCGGGTAAACGCAGGGTTGAGGTGGAGGGCAATCCTGACGGGATTTGGTGCTTTACCGCTAAATAGATGCCCGCATTCTGCAATGGGCGGTGGGTCTTGTCGCATGTGGGACAATAGCGGACGGTTGGGTGCCGACATAAACGGCGCTCACGTATTCGTTTTGCTTGCTAAGGAGTATCCATGGGCGTCGTCGATCCCTTTTCTGTTGCTCGGGCCGCGGGGCTCGAGCTCGTGCGGAAGTCCGAGGGCCTCACGCTCACCGACGGCATGATGGAGTTGCGTGCCGATTTTACCCGCATGCTTCCACGGCTCAAGCGGGGCCGTCTGCAGCAAGAGCTGTTGGTAAAGGCTGCGCGCACAAAGGGCATCGAGCGCCCATGGGCGATTGATGCCACGGCAGGCTTTGGCGAGGATTCGCTGCTGCTGGCGGCCGCGGGCTTTACCGTCGATCTGTATGAGCAGGATTGCGTGATTGCGGCGCTCCTCAAGGATGCCTTGGATCGCGCGGCAGATAATCCGGCGCTTGCGGTTGCCGTGTCGCGCATGCGCCTTCATGCGGGCGAGGACAGCATTGCCGGTCTTCGCCATGTAGCTGAGTTGATCGGGCGGGGCGAGCTTGCCGCCCCCGACGTGGTGTATCTGGACCCCATGTTTCCCGAGCGCACCAAAAGTGCGGCGGTCAAAAAGAAGTTCCAACTCTTGCACCATCTGGAACAGCCATGTACCGATGAGGAATCGCTGGTCGAGGCGGCGCTTGCTGTGCATCCGCGCAAGGTCGTTATCAAGCGGCCGGTGAAGGGCCCGCTGCTTGCCGGCGTTAAGCCGAGCTATCAACTTGCGGGCAAGGCCGTTCGTTACGATGTTTTGGTGCCGCCGCGTCCGTAGCTTGCGTGCGATGGCTGGCACTCCGTCAGTGCCGTGCCGATGCGGCACCTATTTCCAAGGGTGCGACGTCAGGTGCCAGCCGCCGCAGTATTCGCATTTGTAGCAGGCCAGCCCGCGGCGTCCGCGGATTTCGCAGTCGGCCATAACGGCCTCGGCCTCGGCACGCGTGTCGTAACGGTTTTTGCGCTCGCACGACTTGTAGCGCCAAGCTTCATCGCGCTCGGCGTCCAGGGCGTCGCGGCGCTCGTCCTCGCGTGCAAACAGGTCGCTCATATCGCCGCCGGTGGCAGCGCCTAAAAACTCGCTTTTTGCCTTTGACCAGGCGGCTCGCTTTTTGCTTCCCATCTGCTTCGCGCCCTTCTCAAAACGTTGGTATCATTGCTCAATCAAAGTGATACCAATAAACGTGAGGTCGCCGCGTGATGATCAGAAAAACCCTCGATACCGACATTCCCACTGTCATGGCTATCTATGACGCGGCCCGCGCCTTTATGCGCGCGCATGGCAACGCCACGCAGTGGCCCGAGGGCACGCCTTCTGCCGAGCAGCTGGCAGCCGATATCGCCGCTGGTGGCAGCTATGTGTGCGAAGTCGACGGTCGCGTGGTGGCGACGTTTGCCTTTTTACCGGGTCCGGACGAGTGCTATGACGTAATTGAGGACGGTCAATGGCATAGCGACACTCCGTACGCCGTGCTGCACCGCGTGGCATCCGACGGCACCGTGCACGGTATCGTGGCTGCGATGTTTGCCTTTGCCAAGGAGCGCGCCGATCACCTGCGTATCGACACGCATCAAGACAACCTGCCCATGCAGGGCGCCATCGCCAAGGCCGGGTTTAAGCGCGCCGGTATCGTATATGTGTCGGACGGTACGCCGCGCGTCGCGTTTGATTGGCTGCGCGAGGCATAAGAGTGGGGATGCGTATCAACAATTCGCGCGAACGAAAATGGCCCTGGGCGGGGTCATTTTCGTTCGCTGTGCTGTTTTGAAAGCCGGCTTTCGCAAGGCGCGAACCTACGAAAATCGCCGCGCGGCAACGCGGGGCGATGAGCTCGGTCGGGGGATAGGGCCCGCTTCGCCCGCCGGCCCGTAAATTGTATCATCCAGTGTGGAACGAGGGTGCCCGTTGCCGCGTGCGATGGGCTTGCAATAAGAGGAGAGCCATGTCGAAGCAAGCGGTCGTTGGAATCTTGGCGCATGTCGATGCCGGCAAGACCACGCTGGCCGAGGCCATGCTGTTTAACGCGGGCCGCATTCGCAAGCGCGGCCGCGTTGACGATGGCGACTCGCATCTGGATACGAACGAGATTGAGCGTGAGCGCGGTATCACGATCTTCTCGTCGCAGGCTGTGCTCGACCATGGTGACACCCACGTTATGCTCGTGGACGCTCCCGGCCATGTCGATTTTTCTGCCGAGGCGGAGCGCACGCTGCGTGCCCTGGACTACGCGATTCTGGTGGTAGGCGCCAACGATGGCGTACAGGGGCACACCGAAACCCTGTGGCGCCTGCTTGCGCGCTATGACATCCCGACGTTCATCTTCATCAACAAGATCGATTTGGAGAATCCCGGCCGCGATGTTTTGCTGGCACAGCTCGGGCAGCGTCTTTCCGAGGGCTGCCTGGATGCCAACGAACTGCTGGCGGGCGGCACCGTTCAGGAGGATGCTGCTGCGTTAGACGAGGCGGCGCTCGAGGAGTTTCTTGAGGCGGGTGAGCTTTCCTCCGCGACGCTGTCGCGCATGGTTGCTGAGCGCAAGCTCTTTCCCTGCTTTGCCGGCTCGGCGCTCAAGGACCAAGGTGTGGACGAGCTGTTGGATGGTATATGCGCGCTGATGCGCGAACAGGCGTGGCTCCCGGAGTTTGCCGCGCGCGTCTATCGTGTCAGCCGCGGGGATCGCGGCGAGCGCTTGGCATGGGTTAAGGTGACCGGCGGCACGCTGCATGCCAAGCAGATGATTGCCGGACGTTTCGGTGCCGAGGCATGGGAGCAGAAGGTCGATCAGGTACGCATCTATAACGGCGAGAAGTATGAGCTTGCCCAAGAAGTTGCTGCTGGCGGTATTTGCGCCGTGACGGGTCTTGCGCACGTTCGCCCGGGGGACGCCCTGGGCGCGGAGCCCGCGGGCGATGCGCCTGTCATTGCGCCGGTCCTCACCTATACGGTGCTTCCGGGCGAACACGATGTCCACGCGGTGTTCAAAGCGCTGACTGAGCTGGCGGACGAAGATCCCATGCTCGGCGTAAGCTGGAATACTCATCTGGAACAGATTCACCTGCAGTTGATGGGCGCCGTGCAACTCGAGGTCGTGCAGCGCGTGCTGGCCGATCGTTTTGGCCTTGCGGTCGAGTTTGAGCCCGGCGGCATTCTCTATAAGGAGACTATTTCGCAGCCGGTCGAGGGCGTGGGCCACTTTGAGCCACTGCGCCACTATGCCGAGGTGCATCTGCGTCTGGAGCCGTTGCCGGCGGGCTCGGGCGTGCAGTTTGGCACCGTGACCTCGACCGACGAGCTCGATCTTAACTGGCAGCGTTTGGCACTCACCAACGCCATGGAGCGCGACCACTTGGGCGTGCTGACCGGCTCGCCCATCACCGATGTGCGCATTACGCTCACGGGTGGCCGTGCGCATGCCAAACATACCGAGGGCGGCGATTTTCGCCAGGCCACGTACCGCGCGATTCGCCAGGGTTTGATGCGGGCGCGCGAGGCCGGCGCGGCGGTGCTGTTGGAGCCGTGGTATCGCTTTGAGCTTGAGGTACCGGGGGAGTGCGTGGGCCGGGCGCTCTCGGATGCCACGCGCATGGGTGCCGAGTACGAGCCGCCGACGATGGCGGACGACCGGGCAAAGCTTGTGGGTCGCGTGCCGGCATCCGAGGTGCAGGATTACGCGCTGGAGGTGGCTGCCTACACGAGTGGTCGTGGGCATCTGTACCTGGAGTTCGCCGGCTATGCGCCTTGCCATGATGCCGAGTGCGTAATCGAGACGGCCGCCTATGAGCCCGAGGCCGATCTGCCCAACACGCCCGACTCGGTCTTTTGCTCTCACGGCGCCGGCTACACGGTCAAATGGTACGACGTACCCGCCGCAGCTCATGTAAAGGTCGATCCCGCCACCTTCCGCCCCTGGCGAGCGGCGGACGCCGAGTTTTTCGGCCATAGGTGATAGAGGGTCAGTCTCTTTGCCGCATCCTGTTGGTATAACTCGGTATAAGTTGGTATAACTGTTACCAGGGTTTGCCAATCCGAGGAGGCCGACATGAATCCAAATCCCTTTAAGCCCACGGCTGGCAAGCGGCCTCCGATACTCATCGGTCGCGAGTCGGTCATCGAGGATTTTGAGGAAGGGCTCGATAACGGCGCCGGAGCGCCGGGTAGGCTCATGCTCATTACGGGAAATCGCGGCTGCGGCAAGACGGTTCTCCTGCGGGAGCTGCAACGTCTAGCCAATGAGCGCGGATGGGCGGTTGTCTCCGACTCCGCTTCGCTTGGCTTGTGCGACCGCCTGGCCGATGCGCTTCGCTCGAATAAACCCGTTGTGACGTCAATGGAGTTCGGGCCGTCGTTTGGCCGGATGTCGGTCGAGGCGGCGCGAGCAAAGGGCGAGACGTTACGAGGGCTGGTCAACGAGCGCCTCAAGAAGCTCGGTCCAGGCAAGGGCATACTGTTTGCGATTGACGGGGCGCAGTCTGCGTCTATCGAGGAGCTGGCGGCTCTTGCCGTTCTCTATCAGCAAGTGCTCGGAGATCAGGATGCTACGGGATTGCCCGATAGCGACCAGCACGGTCTTGCGCTGGTGTTCGCCGGCTTACCCAGCATGGTTGACGACCTGCTCGAAGAGCCGAGCGTAATGTTTTTGCGGCGTGCCCAGCAGCGTACGCTGGGGGCGATATCCTTGCCTAAGGTGCGCGATTCATATATCCAGACGGTCAAGGACGCTGGTCTTAACGTTGACGCGGAGACGGCGGACCTTGCGGCGCGCAAGAGCATGGGGCATCCCTACATGGTTCAGCTGGTGGGATATTACATGTGGCGGTCTGCTGTCCGGCGTGGCTCGCAGGTCATCGAAAGGCGCGATGTCGAGGATGGCCATGCGGATGCCGTCTCCGAGTTCTACGAAGCGGTTGACGCGCCTCTGTATTACGGGCTGCGCAGTCCACAGCGCCTCTTTATCGAGGCCATGGCTGCTGACGAGGGTGAGCCGACGCGCATGGCGGATATCATTGAGCGCTGCGACCGTACTCAGAGTTGGGCGAGTAAATATCGCGCAAGTCTGATTCGCGAGCGCGTCATCGAGGCTGCCGGATACGGCCTCGTCCGGTTTACCGTGCCCATGCTGGGCGAGTATATCCGCGACCGCATTTTATGGCATGAGTAGGGTGATAAAGGTGACGGAACAAAAGATGAGCCCGCAGGCTATCGAGGTGCGTGGCGCGCGCGTCCATAACCTCAAGGACATCGATATCGACATTCCGCTGGGAAAGCTCGTGGGTATTGCCGGCGTATCGGGTTCGGGCAAGAGTTCGCTGGCGCTGGGGGTTCTTTATGCCGAGGGCTCGCGCCGCTACTTGGAAGCACTCAGCACCTATACTCGCCGTCGCCTGACACAGGCCGAGCACGCCCAGGTGGACGAGGTACTGCACGTACCGGCGGCGCTCGCGCTACACCAGCGTCCGAGCGTGCCGGGTGTGCGTTCCACATTTGGCACCATGACGGAGCTCAACAATAGCCTGCGCCTGCTCTTTAGCCGCTGCGCCCAGCACGTGTGCCCGCATTGCGGGGCGCGTGTGGAGCCGAGCCTTAACGTGGCTGCGGGCCTGTCGCTCACGTGTCCTGCATGCGGTCGCGAGTTCTACGCGCCGAGTGCCGAGGATCTTGCCTTTAACAGCGGCGGTGCGTGTCCTACCTGCGGTGGCACCGGTGTCATGCGCGAGGTGGACGAAGCGAGCCTCGTGCCCGACGAGTCAAAGACCATCAACGAGGGCGCAGTACTTCCCTGGGGTACGCTCATGTGGGATCTGATGAAGCAGGTGGCAGGCGAGATGGGCGTACGTACCGACGTGCCGTTTAACCAGCTCACGCCTCAAGAGCGCGACATCGTGTTCCACGGCCCGGCGGTTAAGAAGCACATTCTCTACGTTCCCAAAAACGGGGAGGGCGCCACGCCGCTCGACTTTACCTATTACAACGCCGTCTATACCGTTGAGAATGCGCTCGCCAAGGTCAAGGACGATAAGGGCCTCAAACGCGTTGCACGCTTTTTGCGCGAGGGGCCATGCCGTGACTGTGGTGGCACGCGTCTTTCCGAGGCTGCGCGCCAGCCTCAGGTGCGCGGTATCAATCTGGCGCAGGCGGCGGCTATGACGCTGGGCGAGGCGATTGAGTGGGTGCGCGGGGTGCCCGCGTCCTTGCCGGCCGAGATGCAGCCCATGGCAGTGGATATCTGCGATTCATTTTTGAGCACGGCTCGTCGCTTGGTCGACCTGG
>CAUAEH010000002.1 GCA_958427975.1 uncultured Collinsella sp.
AAGGAAGTCTCGGATGCACAAGGTGTATTACCAGCCTGAGGGAATTTGGGTAGGCGACATCATGCCGTACGGCGAGGACGGCACGTTCTATCTCTATCACCAGCGTGACACGCGAAACCCCGGTCCTTTCGGAGAGCCGTTTGGTTGGGCACTCGCGACGACCAAGGATTTCGTCAACTACAAGGACTTTGGCGAGAGCCTTGAGCGTGGCGGCGACGAGGAAGTCGACCAGTACATTTATGCCGGCACGGTGTTTAAGGTGGGCGACAAGTACCATGCGCTCTACACTGGTTGCAATCGCGATAAGGTCCGCGCACGTTTGATGAAGCAGGTTCTTCTTCACGCAACGAGCGACGACGCCGTCAAGTGGGAGAAGAACATCGCCGAGACGCTGCTTCCGCCCCAGGAGGGTTACGATGACCGCAACTGGCGCGATCCCTTTGTGCTTTGGGATGAGGAGAACGAAGAGTACATGCTCATCCTCGGCACGCGCGTGGGCGAGGACAAGCGTCTGATGACCGGGCGTCTGGTCAAGTTCACCTCCAAGGACCTGGATACCTGGGAGTTCCAGGGCGACTGGTGGAATCCGGGCCTTTACACCATGTTCGAGATGCCTGATCTCTTTAAGATGGGCGACTGGTGGTATCTGGTGTTCTCCGAGTACAGTGATGGCAACAAGACCCGTTACCGCATGTCTCGCTCCATCAACGGTCCTTGGATCACTCCTGCTGACGATTCATTCGATGGCCGCGCGTACTATGCCGCGCGTACCGCATTTGATGGCGAACGCCGCGTTCTCTTTGGTTGGGTTCCTACGCGTGACGAGGGTGGCGATCCCAGCTCTTACCTGTGGGGTGGCACCTTTATGCCTCTCGAGATCGTTCAGCGTGCCGACGGAACGCTCGGCACCAAGCTCCCCGACAGCATGCTTGGCGCCTTTGGCGAGGCTAAGGCAGTCGAGGCCTTTGAGCTTTCCTGCGAGTCGGGCAAGCTCGAGCAGGTGCTCGCCGCGGATGCCGGTTCCACCTATATGCTCGATGCCGACATCGAGCTCGCCGGTGACGCTGCCGGCTTCTCGGTGAAGCTTGCCGAGGACGCCGAGTCCGGTCTTGCCTATGAGTTCCGCGCCAACCTGCGTGAGGGCAAGCTCGAGTTTACGGCGGCCCCCCAGTATCCGTGGTTCCAGGTCAACAACATGGGCCTCGAGCGTCCGTTGTTCTTTAAGGGCGAGGGCACTCATCATGTGCGCCTGGTCGTTGACGACGATATCGCGACCATCTTTGTCGATGATGTTGCGCTCAACGCTCGCTTCTGCAACAAGCAGGGCCAGGGTGTGGCGCTTACCGTCACCGACGGTGCGCTCAAGTGCGCAAACGCAACGATCGCGTCTCTGTAGCGGCAACGAACCGTTTTATGATTTAGAAAAGGAATGGAGAGGAACATGGACTACAAGGCAGTGTCCCAGCAAGTCGTCGACAACGTCGGCGGACTGGAGAACATCGAGGGCGCCACGCATTGCGTGACCCGTCTGCGTCTGGTGCTCAAGGATACGAGCAAATACAACAAGGCCGAGCTCGAGAACATCGATGGCGTCAAGGGCGTGCTGTACAACAGCGGCCAGCTCATGATCATCTTCGGTACCGGTACCGTCAACAAGGTTTACGATGAGTTTATGGCTCTGACGGGCGTTAAGGAGATCAGCGCTTCCGAGGTCAAGGGCGCCGAGGCGGACAAGAAGGGCAAGTTCTTCTCGGTCCTCAAGGTATTCTCGGACATCTTTATCCCCATCATTCCCGCCTTCGTCGGCGCTGCAATCATCATCGGCCTTAAGTCGCTGATCGTTGCCAACGGCCTCTTCGGCATGGAGGGCAGCCTCGCCGATCACAGCGAGTTCCTCAAGAACCTCGCAAGCTTCTTTGCCATTATCGCCACCACCTTTGACTACCTGCCTGTCCTGGTTATGTATAGCGCGGTCAAGCGTTTTGGCGGCAACCCGATCCTGGGCATCCTCGTCGGTATCGTCATGGTTCACCCGAGTCTTATGAACCGTAACACGTTCGTTATGGACCCGACGGGTGCTGAGTACTGGAACTTCGGTCCGCTCTCCATCCCCATGGTTGCTTTCCAGGGCGGCGTGTTCCCTGCAATCCTGACTGCCTGGTTTATGGCCAAGGTCGAAAAGATTGCCCAGAAGTACATCCCCGAGGTCGTCTCGTTTGTCTTTGTCCCGACCGTTACCCTGATTCTTGCTAACGTTGCCCTGTTCACCGTGTTCGGCCCGCTCGGCAACCTGATCGGCGACGTCCTCGCTGGCGTAATCGATGTCCTGTACAACAGGATGGGCGTCTTTGGTGCCTTTGTCTTCGCCGCGTTCCTGCAGCCGCTCGTCGTTACCGGTACGCATCAGTTCATCCAGGGTATCGAGGCAAACCTCGTTGCCACGACTGGCTTCAACTACATCCAGGCCATCTGGTCGGTCTCCATCATCGCCCAGGGCGGCGGCGCCATCGGCATGTACCTCATTCACAAGAAGCACTCCAAAGAGCGCAACATCTGCATGTCGTCCTTTATTCCGACGCTGGTCGGTATCTCCGAGCCCGCTATCTTCGCTGCAAACATGCGCTATTCGATCATTCCGTTCATCTGCGCATGCATCGGTGCAGGCTGCGGCGGTGCCTTCGTGAAGTTCTTTGAGGTGCGCGCCATCGGTCAGGGTCTGACCGGTGTGCTTGGCCTGCTCATCGTTACGCCCGAGACTCTCGTGTGGTATGTGGCTGGTAATCTCATCGCCTTTATCGTGCCGATCGTCTTGATCTTTGCCTACAACAAGGCAAAGGGCGTTCCGACCACCGATGAAGAGGGCGCTGGTGCTGGCTTCGATGTCAGCTTCTAGTTGAGCCGTTCAGCGTAATGTGCGGATAAGTCCATTTGAGGAAGGGCGCTCGGCTCGTGCGAGTCGAGCGTCCTTCCCTATAGACGAGAAAGTCAATGGCGATGTTTAATCAAAAAAATAAGGTGACACGCGCGGACTATGAGCAGTGGCGTGCCGGACAGGATGAGACGGCTGGTCGCATCGCGTCCGACCCCGATAGGCTCCTGTTCCATGTGGAGCCTGAGCTTGGCTGGCTCAACGACCCCAACGGTTTGGTTCAGATTGGTGATACGTATCACATCTATCATCAATACGATCCGTTCGATGCTGCGCATGGCGGTCCAGTGCTTTGGAACCATCTGACGACAAAGGATTTTGTGACGTACGAGAATCATGGCTCCGTGCTGTTCCCCGATTCCGATTTGGATTCGAACGGAGCGTATTCTGGTTCTGCCTTTGTACGCGATGGCAAGATTCACTACTTCTATACCGGCAACGTCAAGCATTTTGACCGCGATGATTACGACTACGTGTTGACGGGTCGTGAGCAAAACCAGATTCATATGGTTGCCGAGAATCCCGACGAATTGGGCGAGAAGTGCATAGCTGTTGGACCGGTCGATTACCCCGACGATATCGGTACGCACGTGCGCGACCCCAAGATCCTTGAGCACGACGGTATCTACTACATGGTTCTGGGCGCTCGTACGAAAGACGATCGCGGCTGCGTGCTTGTCTATACCTCGCGCGATCTAGAGGACTGGAACTATGCGACGCGTATTGAGCTGGGCGAGAAGTTTGGCTTTATGTGGGAGTGCCCCGATCTGTTCGAGCTCGATGGTGAGCTTATTCTCGTTTGCTGTCCGCAGGGTGTGCCTGCCGATGGATGGCGTTACCGCAATCCGCATCAGTGCGTGTGGTTCTCCATCGAGGCCGATTGGGAGGCGCCGAGCTTTAAAATCGTCGGGCAGGGCATGCCCCCGATGGTCGATGCCGGTTTTGATTTCTATGCTCCGCAGTCCTTTGAGGATGCTGCAGGCCGGCGTTTGATGATCGGATGGTCGGGTTGCCCCGACGCGACGGCAGAAAACCCGACGGTGGCGCGCGGGTGGCAGTGCGCGTTGACGGTGCCGCGAGAGCTGAGCATGCGCGATGGTAAGCTCTGCCAGCAGCCGGCGCACGAGATTGAGAGGATGCGCGGCGACTGCGTTCGCGCGACAGGCGGTGAAACCGTTGAGGAGCCGGGCCGCCTGTTTGATGTTGTGGTTTCCTGTGAGGGCGCCAAGATGGTCGAGCTCGAAATCCGCAAGGGTGTCTTTGTGCGCTATGCAGACGGGATGCTTACCCTCGACATGGGTGACGAAGGCTATGGGCGCGACCAGAGGTCGATCGAGCTCAGCGAGCTTCGCGACCTGCGCGTGCTTTCGGACACTACGATGGTCGAGATTTTTGCAAATGGCGGCGAGGCGGCACTTACGAGCCGTACCTATTCGCCGGCGGTTCCGGCGATGGGGTTGCATGCCGAGAGTGCGGCGTCGATGGATTTCTACCGCCTCGCGCATTAACCATGCGTGAGGCACGATTGGACTTGCTGGGCGGAATGTGTTGCAGTTGCCGCAGCGAACTACCGTTTATCGCGTATAGCTACCGTTTGCGGGATAAGTAACACTCATTTATAAACCGTGTAAAATCTCAGCCAAGCACGGAGTTTTCCAGGGAGACGCTGTCCTTTGTTATGTGCAAGGGACGGCGTCTCTTTGGCGCTTGGACGCCGTTGTGCAACAGTGCGGCGGCGCGTGCCATGTATTGAAAAACCAATGTCGAGATGGGTCGTGATAAGAATGGGCAAGTACGTAATCGTGGTTGAGTCTGGGTCGGATGTGACGCCGGAGCTTTGCGAGCGCTACGGCATCGTGCGCGTGCCCATGCATGTCACGATTGGTGACGAGACCGTCGAGGACGGCTCCATCGATCCGCTCGAGATTTATTCGCGCTGCAACGAGTTTGGTGTGATGCCCAAGACCAGCGGCTGTGCGCCGGCAGATTTTGCGCACGTATATGACCGTATCCATGCCGAGCAGCCCGACGCGACTATTCTGCATCTCGCGTATTCCGAGGCAACGACCTGCTCCCATCAATCATCGAAGATCGCCGCCAAGGGTCGCGACTACGTCTACTCCATGGACACGCGTTTTGTCTCGGTGGGCCAGTCGCTCGTTGTCGTCGAGACCGCCAAATACATCGAGGCTCACCCCGATGCCACCGTCGACGAGATCTTTGCATTTACGAACTCCGTCATGGACCGTGTGCTGCTGGGCTTTGTTCCTACCGACCTAGCCTTCCTTAAGGCAGGCGGTCGTCTGTCCAACGTGGCATTCCTTGGCGCCCATCTGCTCAAGATTAAGCCCTGCATTGAGGTGACGGGCGGCAAGTTCGTGGCGACCAAAAAGTTCCGCGGCTCTATGCTCAAATGCGCCCGTGCCTTTATTGACCACATGGTTGCCAAGGGGGAGATTGACTACTCGCACATTGGCCTGGCGTATTCGGTAGGCCTTTCCCAGGAGCTGCGCGACGACATGGAGGTCTATGCGCACGACCTGGGCTTTAAGGACGTTGCCTGGACCCAGGTCGGCGGTGTCATCTCGAGCCATTGCGGCCCGACCGCCTTCGGTGCGGTGCTCACGCTCAAGGCGTAAGGCCTGGCGTCTATCGATTACTATTGCCACGGCGGCGGGCAGGTTGCGATGACCCTCCCGCTGCTCTTGCTGGGGCCAAATAGAACAACCCAATTGACCGCTAAACCGTTCCACCATCATGCGTATGGGCTAGAATGGCTCTGGCATTTATGTAACTAAAACCAATGAGAGGCAAGGTAGCGGGAATGGCTGAGATGACGCTCGAGGGTGTGGACGCTCGTCCCGAGGACTCCACGTTTGCCCTGGGCCGAGTACATTCGATTGAAACGATGGGTACGGTCGACGGTCCCGGCATCCGCTTCGTAGTGTTTGTCCAAGGCTGTCCCATGCGCTGCGCGTATTGCCACAATCCCGATACCTGGTCCGTTAACGGCGGCACGATGGTGACCGTCGAGCATCTGATGGATGAGTTCCAGAGTAACCACGAGTTCTATCGCAGCGGTGGCATTACGGTGTCCGGTGGCGAGCCGCTTCTGCAGCCCGAGTTTTTGGCCGACCTGTTCCGCGCAATGCACAGCAACCCCGATGGTCGTGTACATACCTGCCTAGATAGCTGTGGCTACGCCTTCGACCCCCAGCATCCCGAGAAGTTCGATGCCGTGCTCAACGAGACCGACATGGTACTGCTCGATATTAAGCATGCCGATCCGGTCGAGCATAAAAAGCTGACCGGTTGCGATCCCGCACGCATCTTGGCGTTTGGCGATGAGCTTGCACGTCGCAAGATCAAGGTCGTTATCCGCCACGTGGTGGTGCCGGGCATTACCGACACGGTGGAGGAGTGCGAGAAGCTCGGTCGCCTCATCGCTCCATGGCACAACGTGGTGGGCCTGGAAATGCTGCCGTATCACACGATGGGTGTCGTCAAGTACGAGCAACTGGGCATTCCCTATAAGCTCGAGGGCGTGCCCCAGATGGATACCGCGCGCATGCCCGAGTTGCGTAATGCCGTTATGACCGGCATGAAAAAGCGCCGCGCGGAGCTAAAAAACGCCATCGGCTAGCAAGTCTTTTGCTCCTCTACGATACCCGCGCTGCGGTGGTCTAGCGGCTTCGTATTGCGCGGTTGAGTCAAAATGCTGGTACCATACCGTGGATAGCAGTTTTCACGGGTTTGGGGGATGGTATGCCTACCATCGCAATCATCGGTGCACTCGAAAAAGAGGTTGCGCAGATTAAAGAAGAACTGAACGGCGCTCGTGTGGCACAAGAGGCGGGCTTGACCGTTGTCAACGGCGAGCTCGACGGTTTGTCCGTTGTTGCTACGACCGCTGGCATGGGAACCGTAAACGCCGCGGCGGCAACGCAGCATCTCATCAGCAAATATGCCCCGCAGGCCGTTGTGTTTTCGGGCATTGCGGGTGGCCTAAACCCTAAGCTCCATATTAACGACGTGGTTATAGGCAAGTGCCTGCGTTATCTGGATACCGACACGACGCTCATTGCCGAGTCGGCACCGGGGCTTGAGGAATTTGCCTCGACACCGGCTTTGGTTGATATTGCAGCTGCCGTGCTTGTCGAGCATGGGTTTGTGGACGCATCGTCGGATATGGCGGCTGCCGAGAAGGACCCCAAGCAGTTCCTGGTTGGCACTATCGCTACAGGCGACCGCTTTGTAACGGGCGACGCCATGCGCACCGCTGCGATTGAGGCCACGCATGCCGATTGCGTCGAGATGGAGGGCGCGGCAATTGCGCACATCGCGGCCAAGAATGGTGTCGATTGCCTGGTGCTGCGCGCTATCAGCGATAATTGTGACGAGGCATATGACGCGTTTTGCGAGCGCGAGTTCGATCTGGATGAGTACGCTCGCACCGCGAGCGGCATGACGCTCGATATCGTTCGTCGTATCGCCGCCGCGCAATAGCACACCCGTTTTGTAAGAACCTACGACCAAGGAGTATCCATGGCCGATTCCATTAACTATCAGCTTGCCAAGTTTGTTGCCAGCTACGGCAAGGTTTCGCAGATCCCCGAGTCCACCTGTCCCGAGGTGAGCTTTGTGGGCCGCTCCAATGTGGGCAAGTCGTCTATCATGAACAAGCTCTTTGGCCGCAAGAACCTGGTCAAGGTTTCGAGCACGCCGGGCAAGACGAGCAATATCAATTTCTTCGAGGCCGACGACGTGCACTTTGTGGACCTGCCGGGCTACGGTTTCGCTCGCCGTTCCAAGGCCGAGCGCGACCGTTGGGCCGAGCTCATTGGCGACTTTTTCGACTCCGAGCGCAGCTTCAACCTGGTTGTGTCGCTGGTGGACATTCGCCACGACCCCAGTAAACTCGACCATGACATGATCGACTACCTGCAGGGCAACGAGTTCAACTTTATCGTCTGCCTCACCAAGGCCGACAAACTCAGCCGCACCCAGCAGGCCCGCCAGGCAGCGGCCATCAAAAAGCAGCTCAACGTTCCGGCCGAGAACGTGATCATCACAAGCTCTCAGACCGGCGCCGGCATCGACGAACTCAAGCGCCGCATTGCCGAGGCCTGCCTCTAATCGAGCTACAACCCCTCAAAAGCTCTTATCTATATCACCTCAGTGATAGTTTTTTAGGAGACCTAGGTATTCAATATGCGCTTATGAGTGAGCGCGCGTTCTCGGCGATCAGGTTCCGCGATTGGAAGCAGTCCTCGGGAGCTGAGTTTTATCCCAAGCGTTTTGAGCGAGAACAGAACGCGCGGCGCAAGTACTCGGACACAATTAATGGATTCGACTCTGAGGGCGTCTACATTAGGGATTTAATGGCAGGGAGGGTTGATTTAAATGATCCAAGAGTTAACGGATTGTGGGCCGAGTAGGACATACCCCGTCTACTACCTCGAGGATGCAATGAACAACCTCGGCGACTGCTTTGACTATGCCGTTAACGATTATGGAGCAGAAGGATCAGAAGTTGCTGAACTCTTTTGCCTGAGCGGCGTAGCTCGCGAGTTTGAGCGTGGCAACGCATGGGTAGTGTCGGGAAAATCGGGCGTTGAGCTGTTCGCGCTTATTGCCGAAAGGTCGGGCTATCAATCAAGGCCGATGCCAAATCGAACCTACCGATTCGAAAAGACACCGGAATATTGGACAGGCTGGATATTGGCATACCTTCAGTGGCGCCTAGGAGAGTCTTTCGAAGATTTGCTGCATGTCGTTCCATTTGATGTGCTGCGCAGTCTGTACTACCCCTGGCACGAAGCCTCGGAGGAACGTGTGGCTCGCCTCGTCTGCGATATGGCGAAGAAAGCGTCCAGGCAAACAAAACTTGCGTTAGCAAGAAAGAAGCTTAAGAAAACCCAACAAGACCTGGCATACGAATCAGGCGTATCGCTCCGCTCAATCCAAATGTACGAACAGCGCCAACGAAACATCAACGAAGCCTCGGTAACAACCGTAAGAGCTATAGCAAAAGCCCTCCACTGTAACATCGAAGACCTCCTAGAACCAGTCTTCGAATACAAAGAAACAAGCGCCGCCTAAACCAATATATTGCCAAGGTTTGTATCTAGTAAGCGCTCCTTACCAGCAAGAGTCCCTACCAATAGATAGCGGCTTAAAGGGCCGAAATCGTATGAATGGCATTGCGACTTCCAAATGGGTGACTGCTGCTTGAAAAGCTATAGAAATAGGGGCCGATTTAACGGCCCCAAGCATCGCATAAATGGCATATACGTTTTATCAACTATTTCTTGTTTTTAACCCATTTGCAGATACGCCAAATAAGCACTCCGACGAGAATCCAAACGAGAGCGATCATAATGTCTGAGCGTGCAGGAATTGGGATCATTGAACTTCCTCAATTGATGTGAGTCTAGTTTGCATAGGTGTGGAGCGTGCTGCCTTCCATGGTCGCTTGCAACACGGCGATACCGGACGTCATCCCCATCGATTCATAGTTGAGTCGATATGTCGCCTGTTTCGAGTTCCATATAAAGGACTCGTTAGTTACCGTACAGCCGATAGTCGTATAGTTTTGTCCCCAAGCGCTGGTAATGAGCGAGTTCGCTATCTTGATCTTGAATTCGCGATAAATAAAAGGACTGTTGTAATAGATAGTCCAAGTTCCAGATGCGTTGTTGTAGTAACTGTCCCATATCAGGCTGGGTTCATTGGTTTTTTTAATTCCTATTACTGCAACGGTCCCATCCTTAAGCTTGATTTGATGAGACTGCTCGGGACCTTTCGTTAAATCAAAATCTTGGGTTGCGCCAGAAATTGCGACAGCATCGCTTTCTGCAGCATAAGCAGTCGAAGGGCTAAACGAGAAACATATCGGTAATATCAAAAGTATCGAGAGGAAAAACGAAGCTTTGAGTGTGCGTAACACTTTGACCACCTCCATACTGCGATGCCTAGTTAAATAGTAGCATAGATAAACAGTTTATTATGTAACCTAAAAAGCCCCTATCTGCCCGGCGCCCCTTCAAAGCGTGGGTCCCTGTAGACATCCTCAGCAAGGTAAACGCAGGGATGGTCGGGGTGTTCCCCTCAAAATTATTCCGCAGCGCGAAGGCCTCTCGTCTGTGGCTCCGTTGGAGCACAAGATTAAATCAGCGAATGCGATTATCCTGTCGAGGCTGCGCAGGTCCCCTTGGGGCTTCCCCTGAAAACAATCCGCAGATCGAATTGCCCCGTCGCGCGAAGCGCACGACGGGGCAATTCATGATCGAGGACGTTTTCAGGGGAAGCCCCAAGGGGACCGGTGAGAGCAATGAGGCAGGGCGCTACAGGTACTCGATCTGGGCGCCTTCCGTGTCGCACGTCAGAATGTGCGTATCACACTTAGGGAACTGCTCACGCAGCTTGACCTGCAGGAACTTTGCCACGATGGTGTCGTCGGTTACAGCCATGAGGGTCGAGCCCGAACCGCTGATCCAGATGGTCTTGGCACCGCCGTTAAGGCAGGTGTCGCGCACGGCGTTGTAGTCAGGAATCAGACGGCGACGATAGGGTTCCTGGATGCGGTCGTCGTTGGCGGCGGCAATCAGGTCAAGGTCGCCAGTCTCCAGGCCGCGCGTCATGCCGGCGATGCGGCCCATCTGCCACACGGCGGTGGAGAGCGGAATCTCCTGCGGCACGACCTTGCGCGCCTCGCTCGTATGTACCTCGTAGGGCGGAATCACGGTAATAAAACGCAAGCGATCGCTCACCTCGTAGCGCAGGCATTGGGGGAGCGAATCGGTCGGCGTAAAGGAGCAGACGGCGCCGCCCAGGATGGCGGGAGCGACGTTATCGGGATGCCCCTCGACCTCGGTGGCGATGCGGACGAGCTCGGCACGGTCGACGGTGTGGCCCGTCAGCGCGGCGGCCGCCATGATGCCGGCGACGACGCAGGTGGAGCTGGAACCCAGGCCGCGGGCGACGGGCACGTCGGTCTGGATGTCGATAGCGACGGGGAAGGCCGGCTCGCCCCATGCGGCCAGCGCATCGACAAAGCTGACGTAGACCAGGTTGTTCTCGTTTTGGAACTCCTCGGGGCATCCGGTGATGGTGAGCTTGTCGGCGCGCTCGAAGGTAAAGTGCGAGTAGAGGCTGACGGCCATGCCGAGGGTGTCGTAGCCAATGCCTAGGTTGGCGCTGGTGGCGGGGACGGTGATCTTGATCATTGTTGTTGGTCCTCCTGGGGGTCGGTTTCACGCTTGCTCCGCTGCTCGGACAGTCCTGCTCGCACGAAGGCCACATTTAGTGGCCTTCGGCTCGTGCGGAACTCGCGACGGAGCAAGCGTGAAACCGACCTACGCCGTCTCCTCACCGCGCTGGGGAGCCAAATTAAAAGAAAGTGCGCCGGCTTTCGCCGGCGCCTTATAAGGGGTTTAGTTGGTGGCCATCTTTTTTGCAGCCTGCTCTACGTAGTTGGCCATGTCGGCTACGTCGCAGACGTCTTCGAAGCGGACGGGTTTGGACTCGAGCTCGGCGAGCTGGGTCGGGGCGACCGTGTTGGTGGCCTGCTCGAGTACACGCATAGCCTCAAAATCATCCTCGGGAACGTCGAGGCCCAGGGCGTCGCAGCAGGCGCGCGGGAACTTGTAGGGGCTGGCGGTCGAAAGCAGCACGCGAGCCTTGGCGCCCTCGGCGGGAGCGACCTTTTCAAAGACGTGATAGCCGCAAGCGGTGTGCGGGTCGATCATGTAGCCGTTGGCGTCCCAGCAACTCTTGATGGCAGCGCGGACCTCGTCCTCGCTGGCCCAGCCGCAGCCAAAGACGCTCTGAATCTTGGCCAGCAGCTCGGCGGGTACCTCGTAGCGACCGGTCTGTGCCAACTGCTCCATAAGGCCGGCAACGAGTTCGCAGTCGCCATCGGACAGGAAGTACAGCATGCGCTCCAGGTTAGAGCTGATGAGGATGTCCATCGACGGCGAGATGGTCGTGAAGAACGGGCGGTTACGGTCGTAGACGCCGGTGGTCAGGAAGTCGGCAAGCACGTTGTTCTTGTCGCTCGCGACGATGAGCTTGGCGACGGGCAGGCCCATGCGCTTGGCGTAGTAGCCGGCCAAGATATCGCCAAAGTTGCCGGTGGGCACACAGAACTCTACGGCGTCGCCAGCCTCGATAGCGCCGGCGCGCAGCAGCTGCGCATAGGCGGCAAAGTAGTAGACGACCTGCGGTACCAGACGGCCGACATTGATAGAGTTGGCGCTCGAAAGCACCGTGCCGGCGGCTTCCAGGCGCTCGGCAAGCTCCTTATCGGCAAAGATGCGCTTGACGGCGCTCTGGGCGTCGTCAAAGTTGCCGCGGATGCCGCAGACGGCGACGTTGTCGCCCTCCTGCGTGGACATCTGCAGGTTCTGGACGCGGCTAACCTTGCCCTCGGGATAAAAGACGGTGATGCCCGTGCCCGGAGCGTCGGCAAAACCGGCGAGCGCAGCCTTGCCCGTGTCGCCCGACGTGGCGGTGACGATCATGATGCGCTCGGCGCCGCCGTCCTTGGCGGAAGTGCGGGCCATCAGACGGGGGAGCATCTGCAGGGCGACGTCCTTGAAGGCGCTTGTAGGGCCGCCAAAGAGCTCCATCACATAGGTCTGAGGGGCGTCAGCACCCGGCGCAGCGTCGAGTTTGACGAGCGGCGTAACCTCTTCACTCGCGAACGTGCCGCGGTATGCCTCGTCGACACACGCCGAAATTTCTTCGGCCGTGTAATCATTCAGTAACATTCCCAACACATCTTGAGCGATTTCAAAGTACGATTTAGCTGCAAGCGAGCTGATATCGACCTGCTGGGTGCCGAGCTCGTCCGAGACAAACAAACCCCCGTCGGGAGCGATGCCAGTGCGGATTGCCACCTTACTTGAGCACGATAAAGTGCGTCCTCGTGTACTATGATAAGTTCCCATATAACACTGCTCCTCGGATGCCTTGGTCCCAATCGGTGAAACCATGGTATCAGAGCACGCAAAATAGGTTCGCAGAGGCTTTTTAGAAAGGTAACCTCCAGCCCATGATTAAGATTGCCAAGTTTGGCGGCTCGTCGGTCGCCGACGCCGAACACTTCAAGAAGATCAAGGCCATCGTCGATGCCGACCCTGCCCGCCGTTTTGTGGTGGTTTCTGCCTGCGGTCGCCGCTTTAAGGGCGACACCAAGGTGACCGACCTGCTCTACCTGGTTAACGCGCACGTTAAGTATCACGTGTCGTGCGAGGAGTTGCTCGAGGACATTGGCCAGCGCTATTTTGATATTGCTGACGAGCTGGAGCTTACCTATCCCATCCGCGAGGAGTTCGCGGCCTTTGCCGAGCGCGCCCGCTCGGGCGGTTACTCCACCGAGGAGCTCGTGAGCCGCGGTGAGTACTTCACCGCTCGCCTGATGGCCGAGTACCTGGGCCTGCCGTTCCTGGATGCCGCGACGGTCGTTGCGTTCCATCACGACGGTACGCTCAGCATGAACCGCACCTCCGAGCTGGTGCAGGAGTACGGTCAGCAGGGCGGCTTTGTTATGCCTGGTTTCTACGGCGCGACGCGTGAGGGCCAGATCAAGCTGCTCGATCGTGGCGGCGGCGATATCTCGGGCTCGATTTTGGCTAAGTGCCTGGGCGCCGACCTTTACGAGAACTGGACCGACGTCTCGGGTTTCTATTCTGCGGATCCGCGTATTGTTCCGGAGGCTCAGCCCATTGCGCGCGTTACCTACGAGGAGCTGCGCGAGCTTTCGTACATGGGCGCAAGCGTCCTGCACGAGGAAGCCGTGTTCCCCGTGCGCGAGGCAGGCATTCCGCTGGTCATCAAGAACACCAATGCGCCGCAGGACCCCGGCACCATCATTAGCGAGACGGCTGATGAAGGCGAGGCGGAGCCCATCATTACCGGCGTGACCGGCAAGCGCGGCTTTGTCGCCATCAACGTTGCCCGCGACCGCACCAAGCCCCGTGTCGGCTTTATGCGCCGTGCGCTTTCGGTCTTCGAGCGCTATGACGTTTCCGTCGAGCACATGCCCACCGGTGTCGACCGCTTTGGCGCCGTGGTGCAGGAGCAGGACGTGCACGATTCGCTGTACTCGCTCGTGGGCGACATTCAGCAGGAGGTCGAGCCGCTCGAGATCGAGGTCGTTGAGGGTCTGGCGCTCATCGCGACCGTTGGTCGCAACCTGCGTGGTCGTGCCGGCATCTCGGGCCACCTGTTTGGCATGCTCGGCCAGGCTGGCGTGAGCGTGCGCATGATTTCGCAGAGCTGCGACGAGATCAACATCATCATCGGCGTCGAGGAGAAGGACTTCGACCTAGCGATTCAGACCATTTACCGTGCCTTCTCCGACGAAAACGGCATTGTGAAGGTCTCCGATCTGGAGGCTCCTGCGCCGGTCGATCCCGCTCTGGCCGCGCTCAAAAAGTAGCGACTGCTCGGTAGATTTTTGGGTCATGTCTCAAAAATCTACGGCGGGGCGTTTCGTTTCGGTTTCGTTTCGACGGGGCGGGTTTCGTGCCCGCCCCGTTCTTGTATACACTGGCAACAATAATCGGCCTGCTCGGCGTGCGGGCAAAAGCCACAACCTTTAAAGGGGGAAGCATGAAACAGTACACGGTTGCTATTTTGGGCGCGACGGGAGCCGTGGGCACCCAGATGCTCGAGTGCCTCAACGAGCAGGAGTTCCCGGTCGGCAAGCTCAAGCTGTTGGCAAGCGCACGCTCCGCGGGCAAGACCGTTGAGCTCCGCGGCGAGCAAATCGTGATCGAAGAGGCTTGCCCCGAGGCCTTTGAGGGCTGCGACATCGTGCTCGGCGCTGCCGGCGACGATATCGCTAAGGAGCTGCTGCCCGAGGCCGTCAAGCGCGGCGCCGTCGTGGTTGACAACAGCCACGCCTTCCGTCTGGATCCCGAGGTGCCGCTGGTCGTGCCCGAGATCAATGCCGACGATATCAAGTGGCATCACGGTCTGATCGCCAACCCCAACTGCGCGACCATCATCGGCTTGGTTCCCACGTGGCCGCTGCATCAGCTCGCCGGCGTGAAGCGTATGATCGTCTCAACGTACCAGGCGGCTTCGGGTGCTGGCGCTCCCGGTATGGCCGAGCTCGAAGCACAGCTTGCCGCCCTGGGCCGTGGTGAGGAGATTCCCGAGCCGCGCGCTTTTGCCGCCCAGCTGGCGAGCAACCTGATTCCGCAGATTGGCGGCGTCAAGGAGGAGGGCTTTACTTCCGAGGAGATGAAGCTGCAAAACGAGGGCCGCAAGATCATGCACCTGCCCGAGCTGCGCGTGAACTGCACCTGCGTGCGCGTGCCTGTGCTGCGCTCGCACTCCGAGAGCATCACGCTTGAGTTCGAGCGCGACATCACGGTGGAAGAGGCCCGTGCCGCGCTGGCTGCCGCTCCGGGTGTCAAGCTAGTTGACGACATGAGCGCCGAGGATGCGCACGACCGCTTCCCCATGCCGATGGACACCTCCGACCAGGACCTGATTTGGGTCGGTCGCGTACGCCGCGACATCTCGAACCCCGAGGCCGCGCGTGGCATCACCTTCTGGTGCTGCGGCGACCAAATCCGTAAGGGCGCGGCAACCAACGCCGTCCAGATCGCTAAGCTGCTCTGCGAGTAGTGTGACCTGTCCGGCGGGGGCCGGGCTTGGTTTTCAGAACGTCCTCGACCATGTGTGGCGCCTTGTCCTGCTCCTTCGGAGCCGCGGACAAGGCGCCACACTGGTCTGCGGAGTGTTCTGAAAACCAAGCCCGGCCCCCGCCTGCGGTGACGCTGCTGCAAGCGACCTGCGATGGGGCCGTTGTTGGTTGGGGCCGCTGGGCTGATGTGGGGGCACGTGGCTGTTGCGGGCCCTGATCCCGGCGGCGGCTTCGGCGCTTTGCGCCTGCCGCCTTGGGGGACTGTGGGGCGCGGCCGGCAGCTGCGGCGCGTTCGCGCCTGCTGCCTAGGGTGACTTTGGGGTCGATTGGGGTTGTCTGCACAATTCGCGGTATTATGTTGCGGAGTTTTGAAAGGAGCCGCTGGTGGTCACGACGACGTTTGCTTCGCCTTTGGGCGAAATCTTGCTTGCCGCTGATGGCCGCGGTCTGACGGGACTTTGGTTTGAGGGGCAGGAGCATTTTGGCTCCACGCTTCTCCGGGAAGACTCCGAACATGTTGAAGGCGCCGATGCGGTTTCTGGTGCTGGCGGCATGTCTTCGGTGAATCCGACAAACGGTGCTGCCTCGTCGGTACTTGAGCGTTCTTGGGCTTGGCTGAATGCTTATTTTGCGGGGCAGGAGCCTCGGTTTACGCCGCCGTTGCATATGATTGGTACGGCGTTTCAGCGCGAGGTTTGGTTTGAGCTGCTTTCTATCCCGCGTGGCGAGGTCGCTACGTATGGTGAGATCGCCCAGCGTGTTGCGGCTCGACATCGTGTACCGGGAAACGAAGCACCCGTTGCGTCTCCCCGTGCCGTGGGGGCCGCGGTCGCGCGTAATCCCATTTCGATTATTGTGCCGTGCCATCGCGTGGTTGCCGCCGATGGTTCGCTCAACGGATATGCCGGCGGGCTTGACCGCAAGGAGTGGCTGCTTCGGCTTGAGGGCGCGTACGAGGAATAACGTTCGAGCACTTTGCATAGCCAAGACGCCCTGAAAGAACGAGTCGCCGTCCTTTCGCGACCGGCATGCGTCCAAGCGCTCGGCATCTGAGCCTTAAGTTTGGTTAAGCCATATCCTGCGTATTTGAAAACGCGCAGGTTGAGCAGCTAAGGCTGCGCTAAGACGGCTGGCGGTGCGCTATCATCGGCGGTATCGAAACCTGTATAGCCGTGCGCCAAAGGAACAACCATGAAGCTGATGCTTGCCGAAGACGAACCCGGCCTCTCCCGCGCTCTTACCGCGATTCTTCAACATAGCGACTACGAGGTCGACACCGCCCTCGACGGTCTGACGGCGCTCGAATATCTGCTCGCCAACGACTATGACGCCGCAATCCTGGACATCATGATGCCCGGCATGGATGGCATTGAGGTGCTCAAGCGCACGCGCGCCGCCGGCAAGCGACTGCCCATCATCATGCTTACGGCCAAAAGTGAGGTGTCCGATAAGGTCGAGGGCCTGGATGCCGGTGCCAACGATTACCTGACCAAGCCGTTTGCCGCCAAGGAACTGCTCGCACGCATTCGTGCCATGACGCGTGCCGCGACGGCAATTGACGCCACGACGCTCAGCGTGGGCAACGTGCGCCTCGACACGGCATCGTGCACGCTCGTTGGCCCTTTGGGCGAGGAGCATCTGGCCAATCGCGAGTTTCAGCTTATGGGGCTCTTTATGCGCAACGCCGGCACGCGCATGCCCACCGAACGTCTGATGCTCGAGGTTTGGGGTGAGGATGCGCCCGAAGGTGCCAACGTGGTGTGGGTCTATATCTCGTACCTGCGCAAAAAGCTGACGGCGCTGGGTACCAACGTGGCCATCCGCGCATCGCGCAATCAGGGATATTCGCTTGAGGTTGTCGAGGAAGGCGAATAAGCGTGAGCGCGAGCGCGTGGCGGAAGCGCATGGCGGCAAAGCTCGGCATGGGCGCGGACTCGGGTAATCCGGGGCGCGCCGATGCTGCCAGTGCAATGGGCCGCCGCCTGCGTCGCAAGTTCATCCTCGTTGCCATGGGCGCTGTGACCGTGGTGCTCACGCTCATCATCGCTGGCATCAACATCGTCAATTATTCGCATGTCTGCAAGATGGCCGACGCTCGCCTGGACTATATCTTGGCGGGCAAGGATGGCATTGATTGGGAGGACGAGCCTAAGACCGATCCCGGTCAGGATGCGGTTGCCGGCAAGGTCGCTACCGGTAACCGGGCGGCCGTTCGCGCCGGGCATTTTGAAGGTATGACGGCGGAGTCTCCCTTCGACACGCGCTACTTTACGGTGTCGATTGCCGGCGGGCGGGTGACAGATGTCAACACGGCCCGCATTGCCGCGGTGGGCACTAAGCGTGCTGCACGCATCGCTGCAGGACTATATTCCAAGGGTTGGACCTCGGGCTTTTCTGGTAACTACCGCTATACGGTTACGGTTCAGGGCGACGAGACAACCTATGTGTTCGTGGACTGCTCGCGCGAGCTTGCAAGCTTTCATTCGTTTTTGAGCGCGAGCGTGGCGATCAGTTGCATTGGCTGGCTGGCGGTGCTGGCAATTGTGGCGGGTGCCTCGGGCGCGGTGATTCGACCGATGGTCGAGAGCTACAGCAAGCAAAAGCGCTTTATTACCGATGCGAGCCACGAGATCAAGACGCCGCTGGCTGTAATTGACGCCGCCAATGAGGTGCAAGAGATCGAGAGCGGCGAGAGTGAGTGGACGCAGAGCATTCACGAGCAGGTCGCGCGGCTGACGGCGCTCACGGAGCGTCTGGTGTTTTTGGCTCGCATGGACGAGGGCTCGGCGGGCTTTACCATGACATCGATCGATCTTTCGGAGGCCGTGGACAAGGCGGCGGCGCCGTTTGAGTCGGTGGCGGTTTCGCGTGGCAAGCGTCTGTCGACGTCGATTGCAAGCGGCGTGCGAGCCCATGCCGATGCCGCGGCGGTGGCGCAGGTTGTTGAGCTGCTGCTGGACAACGCCACACGCTACGCGAGCGAGGGCAGTGTTATCGAGCTGAGCCTGCGTGCCGTCTCACGCGGTCAGGGTAAGGGCGTCGCCGAACTTGTAGTATCGAACGCCGTGGACGAGCTGCCCGAGGGTGACCTGGACCGACTGTTCGACCGCTTCTACCGTGCAGACGTCTCGCGTAGCTCCAAGACGGGCGGCTCGGGCGTGGGTCTATCCGTCGTGCGTGCCATCGCCGAGGCCCATGGCGGGAGCGCTTCTGTCTGCGGCCACGGTAACCAGATCACCTTCACCGTCCGCCTCTAAAACCTGCCAAAATGAACCTGTCCCTTTTTGGTCGGTGCGAAATGGGTAATACTAAGGAGTTATCCGACCAGATGGGAATTAATCGATGGCTTATATCGAATTCAAAGACGTCATCAAGGCGTACGGCGAGGGCGATGCCCGCATTCACGCGCTCGACGGCGCGAGCTTTACCGTTGAGCGCGGCGAGCTCGCCATTATCCTGGGCGCCTCGGGTGCCGGCAAGACTACGGCGCTCAACATCCTGGGTGGCATGGATACGGTAACCTCCGGCACTGTGACGGTGGACGGGCGCGACGTGAGCTCCGCCAACGAGGCGCAGCTCGTGGAATACCGCCGTGCCGACGTCGGCTTTGTCTTCCAGTTCTACAATCTGGTCCCCAACCTGACGGCGCTCGAAAATGTCGAGCTTGCGGCGCAGATTTGCCCCGATTCGCTCGATGCCGAGCAAACGCTTCGTCAGGTTGGCCTGGGTGAGCGCCTCGCCAACTTCCCCGCGCAGCTTTCGGGCGGCGAGCAGCAACGCGTGTCCATCGCCCGTGCACTGGCAAAGAACCCCAAGCTGCTCCTGTGCGACGAGCCCACGGGCGCACTCGACTACAAAACCGGCAAGCAGATCTTGCAGCTGCTACAGGACACCTGTCGCAAGCAGGGCATCACGGTCATCATCATCACCCATAACTCCGCGCTGGCGCCCATGGCCGATCGCCTGATCCGCTTTAAGAGCGGCCGCGTGGAGAGCGAGACGGTCCAGCAAAATCCCGTGCCGATCGAGACGATCGAGTGGTAGCGCCCATGGACCAAGATCGCCAAAACAGTCAAAACCACGATACGGAGCATGCGGGTCGCGACCGGGAGTTCGCGACCTACCGCGCCGCTCAAAGCTCAAACGATATGGTGCCGACGGTATTTCGCCGTGGTATCTACCGCACGATTCGTGGCAGTCTTAAGCGCTTCCTATCTATCGTGGTCATCACCGCGCTTGGCGTGAGCGTGATGTGCGGCCTTAAGGCAGGCTGCGAGGATTTGTGCGATTCGGTCGACGCCTATTTTGACCAGCAGAATGTCTATGACATTAACGTGCAGTCGACCTATGGCCTTACGCGCGACGATCTCGCGGCTATCCAAGAGGTCGACGGCGTCGTGACGGCCGAGGGTATCTACACCGAGACCGCCTACACCGCCGTGGGCACAACGCGCGAGCGCGTGGTCGTGCAAAGTCTCTCCAAGGAGAACATCGATCAGCCAGTGCTCGTGAACGGCGATTTGCCCGAGAGCGCCGATGAGGTCGCGGTGACTTCGAAGTTCCTGAAGGCTTCGGGCAAAAAGCTCGGCGATACGGTGAGTTTTGCCGCCAATGACGCAAGCTCGTCGAACCAAAGTGCCAAGGATCAGTTTGCCGCGGGCGATTACACCATTACGGCCGAGGTCCTCGACCCCACCGACGTGAGTTCCGACTCGACAGTCAACGCCTTTCGCGCTGCTTCGGCGGCGGACTATAAGTTCTATGTGAGCGAGGACGCCGCGACATCTTCTTCCTACTCTGCGGTCCACGTGATCGTCGAGGGAGCCAAGAGTCTCAACTCCTATTCAGATGCCTACACGACAAAGATCAACGAGGTTAAAGGCAATATCGAGAAGATCCGCGAGGAGCGTGAGAAGGCGCGCGCTAAGGAGCTGACAGTCGACACGCCGGCAAGCTTAGATGCGGCTGAGCGCCAGGCGAATATGCTCTTTGGGATTGAACAGGGCAACATCAACCGCATGGCAGAGGGCAGTGAGGAGCGCGTGCAAGCGCAGGCCGACCTGGACCAGCGTCGCGCCGCCGCCGACCAGCAGTTTGCCGATGCCCGCGCCGAGCTCTCTGACCTGGGCGAATGCACCTGGTACATCCAGGACCGCGGCAATATCGCAAGCTACTCGAGCGTGGAGAGCGATAGCTCGTCAATTGAGGCCATCGCCACGGTGTTCCCGTTCATCTTCTTTATCGTCGCCGTGCTCATCAGCCTCACCACCGCCACGCGTATGGTCGAGGAGGAGCGCACGCTTATTGGCCTGTACAAAGCGCTCGGCTATTCGCGCGGGCGTATTCTGTCCAAATACGTGGACTACTCGCTGTGGGCGTGTCTGATCGGCGGCGTGCTCGGCAACATCATCGGATTTGTGGGCCTGCCGCTGTTCCTGTTTACGGTGTTCGACGACATGTACTCACTGCCCCAGATGCTGCTTTCGTACGACATCGTGTCGTCGCTCGTGTCGGTGGCGCTGTTTGCCGTGGGCGTGGTGGGCGCCACGATTATCGCCTGCCGCCACGAGATGGCCGAGACCCCAGCCTCGCTCATGCGCCCCAAGGCCCCGCGCGCCGGCTCGCGTATCTTGCTCGAGCGCATCGGCTTTATCTGGCGCCGCATGGGCTTTTTGAACAAGGTGGCAGCACGTAACCTGTTCCGCTACAAAAAGCGCGCCTTTATGACCATCTTTGGCATCGCGGGCTGTACGGCGCTTGTGATTTGCGGCATGGGCATTCGTGATACGTCGGTCGCGCTTTCGCCCAAGCAGTACGGGCATATCACGCGCTATGACCTGCTGGCGGTTGCCAATCCCGACGATTTTTCGCAGACGTGCGCGGCGCTCGACGAGCGAAGCGCAGCCAAGGATTCCGACGTGACCGTGACTTCGACGCTGCCGATTATGACCGACAACGTCACCTTTACATTTGGCGGCAAGAGCGAGACCGTGCAGCTGATCGTGGTGCCCGATGACCGCACGAACGACCTGGACGACTACGTGCGTCTCGAGGATGAGTCCAAAGAGCCTCTATCTTTGCGCGACGGAGATGTGTATCTGAGCAAGAGTTCACAGCTGGTACTGGGGATTCAACCGGGCGATACGGCACACGTCCAGGATTCGTCGCTCAACGTAGCCAAGGTCAAAGTCAGCGACATTTCGCTCAACTATCTGGGCAACACGCTTTACATGACGCAGGGCATCTATGAGCGCGCGTTCGGTCGAAGCGCGCGCCTTAACGGCGTCTTTGTGCTGCTTAAGGGCTCGTCGGCCGATCAGATTGCGTTTAGCAAGAAGCTTAAGAGCGACGGTTGGCTCACCATCTCGAGCACGGCTGAACATTGGCAGAACTTCGAGGCGAACTTCACTATCATCAATTCCGTCGTGGTGCTCGTGACCTTTATGGCGGCGTGTCTATCGTTTGTGGTGGTGTTTACGCTGTCCAACACGAATATCTCCGAGCGCGAGCGCGAGCTGGCGACCATCAAGGTGCTGGGCTTCCGCCGTGGCGAGGTGCACCACTACGTCAACAAGGAGACGTTGATCCTCACGGCGATCGGCGCTGCGCTGGGCGTGCCGCTGGGCGGCTTGCTGGCCGAGAGCTTTACCTACATTTTGCAGATGCCGTCGCTGTACTTTGACGTCGAGGTCGAGCCACTGAGCTACGTGCTCGCCGTGCTGCTGGCCTTTGGCTTTACGTTTATCGTCAACCTCGCCACCAATCGTACCCTCAACAAGATCGACATGGTCGGCGCCCTCAAGAGCGCCGAGTAGCCTGCCAAAAAGGGACAGGTTTATTTTGGCAGGTTTTATCTGGGCAAACGCCGGACAACCATTAGATGGCCCGGCGTTTGCCCCGTTTTGCTGGGGATGTTTGTCGTTCGGTGCTCTTACTGGCCAATCCAGTGTTGCGCATAGCTCTTAATGTCCTCGGTAAAACCGTCAAGGTCGTCAAGGGTGATCACGCTGTCGATAAGCAAATTGGCTATCTCGCGGTGCATTGTGCTGCGGCGAATGTCGTTTGCAATTACGCCTGAGGACAGCTTGTCTCTATTGAGGCTCTCTTCTAGTGCCCAAAATCTACTGGACGCTTCGCTGTCGCCATTCAGTATCTCAACGTACTGGCCGATGAGCTTTTCCATATAACGTTCTTGCCATTGAGGAAGCGTTTTCTTAAACAGCTTCCAGTCGCTTTCGGCTACGTCGCGCATATGTCCTCCGCTCGTCAAACGGGCTTTTCATTTGCCTTTTATTCTATTTGCTTTTCGCTCTCAGGCGTGGATGAGAGGCGCTCTTTAGCCTTCGAGATTGGGCTTGAATGGGTTGTATGCCACAAAACGGGCCTATCTACTACGTTTAATTGGATACCCTCAACCATACCGGGAAAACGAAAAATAAAACCGAAGGTAGAAGGCCTGTCGATTTTCGAAAAAGGCGGTCATGGTTGGCCCCTTCGGGCTAAACGTAGTAAATAGGCCCTTTTCTTGGCGTGCGGTCAGCTCAATGCTTATCTCCGTGCCGGAACTGACCCAATTGCTTGTTAGTTGCGGTGATATAGGGACTGTTTGGTGCTTTGGAGCCTCAAAACAGTCCCTATTCCACCACAACTTGGAAGGGGCGGGCGGTACCGGATGAGTGGTGCTGGCGGGTTAGGGCGGTTTAGACCCGTTTGCGGTGCTTCCATTGTTTGCGGCACCAACGCATGAGTGCTTTTACGACCGGGATGGTGATGAGGATTACCCAGGCGGGATGGGGTTGTTCCAGGCAGAGCCACATGTAGAGGAACCATGCCTCGGCACTGACTGAATAGACGACATCGATCAGCTTAGATAAGTGGCGTTGGTCGATAAAGTCGCCAAGCGCGTAATAGACGGGAATCAAAAAGACGAGGAAGAGTCCCGTAGCCCATGTGCCGTAGACAATGCCGAGCACCAGATAGGCGAGGGCGACAAGCGCGGGGAAGGGGAATTTGTTCCATGTACGTCCGACCTTGGTGTGGAAATGCTTGCCATGATGGTCGAGCTTGTCGTGTGCTTCCTTCCAGCTGGAAAACGTCTCGCCGTCGATGGTGACGGTGCCGTCGTCATTGATATGCACACTATGTCCATCGTCCTCAAGCGTATCGATATGCAATCCGCCCGGCCCCACATGGACCTCTTCACCCTTGCGCTCGTTAGCTACATGAATGCCACTCCAGCCAACATGAACCTCTTTGCCTTTGTTGGGATCAATAACGTGGATGCCGCGCGCGAGGGAAATATCGACAAGCGGCTTATCGCTGCAATCAGCGTGCTCAGCAGAAGCCTCAGCCTCTTCAGCCTTATCTGAAGCTTTGGTGCCGGCGTTGCTGTTCTGAGCCTCATCATCAGCGCTAGCCACCGCCTCCCCATACAGCAGCTCATCCAGCGACACGCCATACAGCGCGGCGAGCGCAATAAGGTTATCGGTATCGGGCGAGGATTCGCTGCGCTCCCATTTACTGACAGCCTGACGACTCACACCCAGCTGGGCGGCAAGCGCCTCCTGAGAAAGCCCGGCAGCCTTGCGGCGATCAACGAGCCGCTGCGCCATCGCAAGATCCATGACAGTTCCTTTCATATGGTGACCGTAATCGAATGAGCCGAGTATGCCGAGAACAACCGGTAGCGACCACCATTTCTAGTTAGAATCTGCCCCAACCCTACCGCAACTACCGGTAGCAACCCCTAACGACCAGCCATTTCAGGACAAATGTCAGTGCAAGTAGCAGCCAAGAGCCCCGGGTCAAAAGTTGCGGTGGAATAGTTCTTAGATTCAGCCATTTGCGGGCTAAGCAGGAACTATTTCACCGCAACTTAATTTCAGACCAGGCACCCGCAGCAAGAAGACGAATAACCTCGGCGAGTATGTAAACGCAGGGCCCTCCGACCCCGCCCGACGATTTCGATTGGCGACCTTTGACGGAGTCAAGGGAGGAGCCAAATCGAAATACGTCGGGCGGGGTCGGAGGGCCCGATGGGATGGATTTCGGCCGAGGCTATTCGTCGCCGAAGCTGATGCCCAACGCCTTGGCCTCGCGCACCAGGTCGCTCTGGGGATCGACATACTTGAGCTTGCCGGCGACCTCCTCGAGCGGCATGTGGCACATCTTTCCATCGCGCAGGGCAATCATGTAGCCAAACTCGCCGCGCAGGCAGCCCAGTGCCGCCTCGACGCCGCACTGGGTCGCAAAGATGCGGTCCTGGGCATCGGGCTGACCGCCGCGCTGCGTGTGGCCGGGGATGGCGACGCGGGTCTCGCGACCGGTCTTGGTCTCAATCTCCTTGGCGATGTCGTAGACAATCGACGGACTCGTGCGCTCGGCAAGCTTTTTCTTGTACTCCTTCTTGGGCAGCGCCGCGTCCTCCTTGGAGATAGCGCCCTCGGCGACGGCCACGATGGTAAAGCGGCTGCCGGTCTCCATGCGATGTTCGATGGTCTTGATGACGTTTTCCATGTCGTAAGGGATCTCTGGAATCAGGATGACGTCCGCGCCGCCCGCGACGCCGGCGTACAGTGGAATCCAGCCAACCTTGTGGCCCATGATCTCGATAACGAACACGCGGCCGTGACTCGAGGCAGTGGTGTGGATGTCGTCGATGCACTTGGTGGCGACGTCGATGGCGCTCGTAAAGCCAAACGTCAGCTCGGTGCCCCAGGTGTCGTTATCGATGGTCTTGGGCAGCGCGATAACGTTGAGGCCCTCTTCGCGCAGGCGGTTGGCGGTCTTGGTGGAGCCGTTGCCGCCCAGCATAAACAGGCAGTCGAGCTGCAGCTTGTGATAGGTGTGAACCATTGCCGGCACCTTTTCGACGCCGTCGGCCTCGGGAATGTCCAGGCGCTTGAACGGCGTACGGCTTGTGCCCAGAATAGTGCCGCCGCGGGTGAGGATACCGCTAAAATCGGCGGGCGTCATGACGCGGAACCTGCTGTAGATAAGGCCCTGGTAGCCGTCCTCAAAACCATAGATCTCGATAGGTTCTTCGCTATTGGTCATAAGCGTTTTGACGATGCCGCGCATGGTGGCGTTGAGCGCCTGGCAGTCGCCGCCACTAGTAAGAAGACCGATTCTAAGCATGGTGAATCCTTCCGGGCAAGTTATAACATGCGCATAAGTTTACCCCCGCACACTGTTGATACGGGGGTAAAACGTGTTAGCTCAAATGTATGGAAATGTAAGCAACGTCAGGCCAGCGTAAGGACGACGGTGCCATCTCCTTACAGCGCGAAGGCATCGATGTCGCCCCAGTGGCGGCGCAGCGTGATGGCGGCAGCGGGCTCGGTGTTGTCAAAGACGACCGACCACTGCGTGTTGCTGGTGATGTCTTCCGGATTGGGCTCTTGCGCCGCAGCGCGTAGGGCCTTCCAAGCGACTGCCTCGTTCTGGGCACCGACATGGGCGTCAAGGACATCGGCGATTGCGACGGCGCGCTCTTTACCATGGCCCAGCTCGCCATTCTTTTGGTTGGGCAGCACTTCGTCGCCATAGCAGGCATAGAAGTTCGTAACCTGGCGTACAGGAGTCGCTTTGAAAGCGCGGTCCGGATCGCGCGGATCCCACTCTACTACGCGCGCGTCACCGGCGGCGTCGTTGATAAAGAAGTGGTAATCGCGTCCTGCCATAGCGTGCATGTCGTAGGCGGAAAGCAGGTCGACAGCTTCTTGCGTGGTGGCGGCACGGTCGAGCACCAGGCGGATGGCGAGCGAGGTATTGATGGCGGGGCGTTGCGTGTCCTGGTCACAGGGCTTGGAATCCAGGGTGAGTACGGCAATGGACACGCCGCATTCGTTAACACCGTCGAGCTGGGCAAACGGGCCCATCAACGCCGCGGCGCGTCCGGTGATGGAGTCAAGCGGAGTGTTGGCGCCCAGGTTATTGAGGGCGGCAAACCCGATGGAAGCATAGCCGCCGCGTGGGTGATTGCGCACCAGCAGCGCCGAGGTGTCGTCCTTAAAGTCGTAATTGCGACCGGTGCGCACGCGGCCTTCGGCATCTACGGCGACAAAAGCGCTGCAGGCAAACTGGGGCGCCTGGACATGTGCCGGCACACCGGGCAGCACCTGCGCCACCACGGCATCGATGTAGGCCTGGTCGTCGCGCACGCCAGCGGCGATGATGCGATCAAGATCGTAGTCGTAGGCGATGTCGATTGCGTACAGGTCATAGCCATCCGCGTAGCCGGTCAAGCGTTTGAGCGACGCGGCGGACTTGATTTGCTTGTGATAAACGATACCGGTGGCAGCGGCAAGGCCGACGGCGACTCCCGCGACACCGCAGGCGATGGCAATGTTACGTGGCTTCATGACGGCTCCTCTCGTCCTGTTAGCGCAATTGTCGCAAAAGGAACGCGGGCATGATGGCTCAAGTTGGTGAGCGGCGCGGAATTAAGCACGGAATGAAGAGTGCGGCGCTGGCGTGGCGGGGTATGCTGGAGGGGACCATCAACCCAGCGAAAGGGGAGAGCATGACGGATCAGGAAACGACCGAGCGCGCGCACGTGACGGCCGACGATATCGAGGCCGCCAACGACCTTATCGACTTTATCGAGGCATGCCCCAGCATGTTCCATACGGCGGCGACCATTATGGCCGAGCTCGACGAGGCGGGCTTTACCTACCTGCCCGAGAACGCGGCATGGGACATCGAGCCGGGCGGGCGTTATTACACGCAGCGCAACACCTCGAGCGTCGTTGCCTTTAAGGTGGGCGAGGACCTGGCTGCTACGTGGGGCGAGGACGGCGTTGCCGGCGACTATCATTTTCAGCTCACGGCGTCGCACAGCGATTCGCCGACGTTTAAGGTCAAGGCTGTGCCCGAGCTCGACGGCGCAGGCGAGACGCTGCGTCTGAACACCGAGGCCTACGGCGGCATGATCGACTACACCTGGTTCGACCGTCCGCTGGCGCTCGCGGGCCGCGTGCTGGTGCGCGAGGGCGACCGTATTGAGAGCCGCCTGCTTGCCACCGAGCGCGAGGTCGCTATCATTCCGAGCCTTGCCATCCATATGAATCGTGGCGTTAACGAGAGCTTTGCTCCCAATCGCGCCGTTGACCTGTGCCCGCTCATCAGCGCTGGCGAACTCAAGCAGGGTGATTTTGATGCCCTGATCGCCGACGAGCTGGACGTTGAGCCCGAGCAGATTCTGGGTCGCGATCTGTTCCTGGTCAATCGTCAGGATGCGCGCATTTGGGGCTGGGCCGACGAGTTTATCTCGACGCCCAAGCTCGACGACCTGGCCTGCGCCTATACCTCGCTGCAGGCATTTTTGGGTGCTGAGAACGCGCGCGATATCTCGGTCTTCTGCTGCTTCGATAACGAGGAGGTTGGCTCCGAGACCAAGCAAGGTGCCATGTCGACGTTCTTGGCCGACGCACTGCGCCGCATTAACGGATCGCTGGGCTTTGACGACGAGTCGTACCATCGCGCCCTTGCCGCCTCGATGCTTGTAAGCTGCGATAATGCGCATGCCGTGCATCCTAACCACGCCGAGAAGTGCGATGCCCGCAACCAGGTCGTGCTCAACGGCGGCATCGTTATCAAGGAAGCCGCCAACCAGCACTACTGCACCGATGCCTTTAGCCGCGCGGTGTTCCAGGCTATCTGCGATGACGCCGACGTGCCAACGCAGGCTTTCGCCAACAAGAGCGACATGGCCGGCGGTTCCACCCTGGGCAACCTGTCGAATATGCAGGCGAGCATGCATGCCGTGGACGTGGGCCTGCCGCAGCTGGCCATGCACTCAAGCTACGAGACCGGCGGCGTGCGCGACGTGATGTACGCCATCCGCGCCCTCACCGCTTTCTACGAGCGCGACCTAACCATCAACGGAGCCGAAAGCGTGGAGCTCTAAAACCTGCCAAAAAGGGACAGGTTCATTTTGGCAGGTTTTATCTGGGAAAATGCCGCAATACCAACAGCTGGACAGAATTGTTATGACACTGCAGGTTGAGCAAACGTCAGCGAGCGACGTCCAGAGCGAACAAGTTGGCATGAAAAGGGCGAGGCATTGACCTTCTGGTCATGCCTCGCCTTTTGAATGACAAATTGTTGTTCTGGACGTCGCGCAGCGTCGACCGGTCCGCCGTTCGTTAGAACGGCGGAACCCATGGGGCGCGCAGCGTCGAGGGGTTCCGGCGTTTGGCAAAACGCCGGAACAATCTAGTGTTCGATCCAGCAGTGGAGCGTCTCGCCGGCTTGCAGGTGACGCAGGTTCTCTGCGGCAATGTCGACTACATTGTTGAGCGTGGCTGCCAGGTGGAACCAGCCGGAGACGTGCGGCGTGATGAGCATGTTGGGCGCATCCCACAGTGGGCTTGTCTCAGGCAACGGTTCGGGGTCGGTGACGTCGACCGCGGCGCCGGCGAGATGTCCCGACTCCAGGGCGGCAACCAAGTCGTCGGCGACCACAAGGTCGCCGCGGCCGCCGTTGGCAAAGAAGGCGCCCGGTTTCATCGCGGCGAAGAACTCGGCGTTCGCCAGGCCGCGGGTCTCGGGTGTGCTCGGCATAAAGGATGCGACGACGTCTGCCTCCGCCAAGCGCTCAGACAGGGCATCCATGCCGTCCATATCCTCAAACACAATGGGATAGACGAGCGGATGGCGCTTGATGCCGCGGACGTGCGCGCCCATGCTGCGGCAGAGCGTGGCAAAGTGGCCGCCGATATCGCCCGCGCCCAGCACCAGCACGTTGGCATTTTTGAGCGAGGTAACCGGGCCCAAGTCCTCCCAGCGATGCTCGCGCTGCAGGTCCTGGTAGCCGGGCAGGCGCTTCATCATGGAAAGGACCATGGCAAACATGTGCTCGCTTACGGCCTGGCCGTAGGCGCCCACCGAGCAAGACAATTTGGCGTCGGCCGGCACGGTGCCGGCGGCCAGGTAGTCGTCATAGCCAGCGGTCTGCAATTGCAACAGCTGGAGATGTTCGCATGCCGTGAGCATGTCAGGGTCGATGTTGCCCAAGATCACGTCGGCATCGGCGACCTGCTCGCGCGTGGCGGCGTCGGAGCTCGTGTAGATAAAGTCCTCGCCCGGAGCGCTCGACTCGAGAATTGCGCGATGGCGGTCATTGACGGGCAGCAAAACCAGGATGTTCACAAGCAGTCCTCTCCGCTGAACCTGCCAAAAAGGGACAGGTTTATTTTGGCAGGTTTTATCAGGCAAAACGTTCAAATAAAACGCCGGATGCAAGGCGGGCTTGCCCGTCAGCATCCGGCGCATCTACGGCTACCAGCTCAGCAGTTCGTAGCCGTCCTCGGTCACTACGAGCTGTACCTCGCATTGGGCCGAATCGCTACCGTCCTTGGTGCGCACGCACCAACCGTCGCCCTTGCTAATCTTGATGTCGGGCGCTCCGGCATTGACCATGGGCTCGATGGTAAAGACCATGCCCGGGGCCATGATGGTGTCCACATCGGGTGCCTCGGTGGTAAAGCCCACAAACGGGTCCTCGTGGAACTCCTTGCCAATGCCGTGTCCGCCGTACTCGCGCACCACGCTAAAGCCGGCGTCCTCGACGGTCTTTTGCACGGCCTCGGCCATAACGGACAACGGTAGCCATGGCTTGACGGCCGCCAGACCCGCCTCCACGCTGGCGCGGGTGACGTCGACCAGGCGCTGGCGCTCGGCAGAGACCTCGCCGATGCAGAACATGCGGCTCGAGTCGCTAAAGTAGCCGTCTAGGATCGTAGAGCAGTCCACATTGATGATGTCGCCCTCGTGCAGTACGTCCGTATCGCAGGGGATACCGTGGCAGACCACGTCGTTGATCGAGGTGCATACGCTCTTGGGGTAGCCCTCGTAGTTGAGGTCGGCCGGCGTGCCGCCGTGCTCGACGGTGTAGTCGTAGATCATCTGGTCGATCTGGTTGGTGGTCATGCCCGCGGCGATGTGCTCGCCTACGTAGTCGAGCACGCCCACGTTGATGGCGGCGGAGCGCTTGATGCCCTCGATATCGGCGGGCGTCTTGTAGAGCGTGCGGGGCAGAACCTCCCAGCCCTCTTCCCACAAGCGCTCGAGGCGCTCGTCGAAGGCGCTATGGCATTTCTTGTATTTCTTGCCGCTGCCGCACCAGCAAGCGTCGTTGCGGCCGGGTACGGGTCCTTTGTCATACATGGCTAACTTCCTTTCATCCGCAGCTAGTATAGCCCACCCACGCGTCCATAAAAGTTGCGGTGATATAGTTCCGATTTAAGCGGTTTAACAGCACAAATAGGAACTATATCACCGCAACTGATGGGGCGGGATGGCGGGCACTGGCTGCTGCGTGGTTTTGCTAGTAGCTCACCTGGCAGGGGATGCCGAGGGCTTGGACGCGTGCAGCAATCTTGTCGAGCACCTCGGGCGCCGCTTTAGCAAGGCCGGCGACCGGTGTCTCGCGCGCCACCGTGTAGATAGTCGCCTCCTGCGGGCGAATGCGTTCGAGCGCCGCGAGCCAAGGGCCGACGTACTCCTCGCCGGTGTTATCGAGAGACTTGCCTCGGTACTCGCCGCTCAAAAACATCGTCTGGATAATGACGTGGCCGTTAAAGCTCGCGAACGTCTCTATCTGGTGCTCTACATCGTAGGGGCCAACGGGCTGGTCGAGCAGCTGGATAAAAGCCGGGTCGACCGTATCGAGCTTGAGGATGTTGTCGTCGACCATCATGAGCGCATCGTGTACCTGGGGACGGTCGGCGCGCGTGCCGTTGGAAAGCACGGCAATCTTGGTGTTTGGGGCCAGCTGGTCGCGCAGCGCGATGGCACCGGCGATGGCCTGCGGAAACTCAGGTGCGGCGGTTGGTTCGCCGTTGCCGGCAAACGTGATTACATCGGGGAGCTCGCCCTCGGCTGCCATCTCGCGCAGCTTTACCTCGAGCGCGTCGAGTGCCACGGCAGCTATGTTGTACGGCTCATGGCAGGGGCGCTCAGCGTTGAGACCGTTTTCGCAGTAAATGCAGTCGAACGTGCAGATTTTGCCGCTGGCCGGCATCATGTTGACGCCGAGCGAAAGGCCCAGGCGACGGCTGCGAACGGGCCCAAAGATGGGGCTGGCATTTAAAAACGTAGACATAGGCATATGCTCCTTGGGACAGTTGAGCTTAAGCATAGCATCGGCTCCAACGTATGGTCCGGGCTTGTGCTTTGCAGGTTTCGTTTTTTAACTCTGCCTTCGATGCCGCGTCATGAAAGGTATCGGGTCGGGTACAGTTAATCTGTTAACAAAGCACAAGACGATGGGGCACAACATGGAATTTACGGTCGAGAATGCGGGCACCACGATCGCCTGCCGTGAGTATGCCGGCCCGGATGTATCGTCCGATACACCCGCCTTGGTGTGCGTGCACGGTGCGTGCGTCGACGGCGTCTTTTTTGACGGTATCGCCCGCGAGCTCGCCCGTGACTATCGCGTCATCGCCTACGATCGCCGCGGTTGCGGCGAGAGCGGCGACGCTGCGGACGGACGCTACGACCTCGCCGTCCAGGCCGCGGACCTGCAGGCCGTTATCGAGCATATTGGCACTCCGGCAAACGTGCTCGCGCACAGTGCCGGTACGCTGGTGACGCTGGAGCTTCTCCGTGCAAACCCCACCATAATCTCGCGTGCGATTCTGCATGAACCCGCCGTGACGGATGAGGGTGCCGGTCTGGGCGCGGCCCCGGTTTTGCTCGAGATGATCGCCGCGGGAAAGGTCTCCAGGGCATTACGGGCCTTCCTGGGCGCCATCGGCGATTCGGACCCTGAGGCCCCCAAGTTAACCGAGGCAGAAGCCAAGCATGCCCTGCGCAACGGCCGCAGCTTCATGGCAAACGAATACGGGATTACTATGACCTGCGTTCCCGATTGGGATAGCGTTCGTGCGTCGAAAACGGTGGCCGCCGTGCTCCTGGGCGAGCTCTCGATTGGCACGCCTCGCGAGGCGGGCACAAGGGTGGCGGCTGAGCTTTTGGACTGTCCACTCGTAATGGTTCCCGGCGCGCACAACGGCCTGCGCGATCGCCCGGGAGCGGCTGCCCAGACTGTCCTTGGCATCCTGGGGCTCTAACACCCGCAATAGCCAAAGCAGACTTCACCCGCAAACGTTTCGGCCTTGTTAACAAATATGCTTAAAACCTCACGTCTGCGGCTTCAATCGCGCCGTCTGCCAACTCATAAAAATGTAACAGCATTCACGTGCTTACCTGCATCGGCAAGGTGTTACCCTTGTAACATTTGGAACCCACCGCTACCATGCGAAGCTATCGAAAGGGCCCCATATGCTCAATAATCACGAGGTCAATCTAACCGACGAGGAGGCTGCCACCGAGGTCGCCCGTGTCGCGAAGACCTACCCCGTGGTACGTTTGCTGTCGGCCGATCAGATTAAGAGCGAGCCTAACTGCCTGCTCGCCGGTGATCGCTGCCCTTGTTTGCGCCAGGCAAGTCTTGAGGCCTTGACAGATTCCGATGAGGTGTCGGAGCAACTGCTCAACGATGGCGTTGAGTACCGCGCCCATCTGCGCCCTCTGAAGGTCGAGGGCGAGCCTCATGTCCTGCTGATGGTGCGTCCGATCGATGGGCAAGAGGCTGCAAAAGAGGACCTTGTCTACACCGACGTGCTGACGAGCGTGCACAATCGCCGATATTACGAGGAAAAGCTCCGTAGCGCCCGCATGAATGCCGGCGTTGCGATGATCGACCTTGATGATTTTAAGGTCTTCAACGATACGTGTGGCCGTCATGCCGGCGACCTTGCGCTCGGTGCCGTGGCGACAGCCATGCGCAGCGGAATCCGTTCGACTGACGAGCTTGTGCGATATGGCTGCGACAAGTTTGTGGTTGTCATGCCCAATATTCCCTCCGATGACTTCACCCGTCGCCTGCATCAGGTGTCCGATGCCGTTCGTTCCACGATTATTCCGGGCCATGAGTACGTGAGCTTGACGGCATGTGTTGGTGGCGTTCGCATTCATGGCGAGACGGTCGATGAGGGCGTTGGCCGCGCTGTCCAGTTACTGAGCCGCGCTAAGGCAAAAGCCGGTACGGTCGTGACCGATGCCGATTCCATCGAGGCCTTCCAAAGCGAAAAGCCTTTGGTACTTATTGTCGATGACTCCGAGATGAACCGAGTCATTCTCAGCGAGATGCTCAAGGACGAGTATTGCATCCTCGAGACCGACAACGGTCGTACGGCGCTCGACATGGTCGACCGCTATGGTGATGAGTTGTCGCTCGTGCTGCTGGATATTGTCATGCCGGGCATAAGCGGCTTTGAGGTGCTGGCCGGTCTGTCGCGCCGATCGGTTAGTGACAATCTGCCTGTCATCATGATTTCGAGCGAAGATTCCGATGATATGGTTCTGCGCGCGTACGAGCTGGGCGCCTCGGACTATATCAACCGCCCGTTTGACTCCCGTGTCGTGCGCCGCCGTGTAAGCAACACCATCCGCCTATACGCCAAACAGCGCCGCCTGACGAGCCTGCTGTCCCAGCAGTACAACGAGCGTGTCAAGAACAGTCGCATGCTCATCGACATCATGGCTGGCGTCATGGAGCTTCGCAACGGCGAGAGCGGCAGGCACGTTACGAACATCGAAAAGCTGACCGAGCTGCTGCTTGGCTGTCTGGTCCAGCGTAGCGACACCATTTCCCTTGACAATGAGGAGCGCTCCACGATTGCCCTGGCTTCGGCGCTGCACGATATCGGCAAGATGTCGATTGACGATGCGATTCTCAACAAACCCGGGCGCCTTACGTCCGAGGAGTTCGAGATTATGAAGACGCATACCACGATCGGCGCCGACATGCTGCTTGAGCTGGGTAGCCATCACGCCGGCAATGCGCTTATGGAATATGCGTACCAGATTGCGCGTTGGCATCACGAGCGCTGGGACGGCAAGGGTTATCCCGATGGCCTTAAGGGCGACGAAATTCCCATTGCCGCACAGGTGGTTTCGGTGGCCGACGTGTACGATGCTCTGACGAGCGTGCGCGTGTACAAGGACGCTATCCCGCACAAGGAGGCAATTCAGATGATCCTGGACGGTAAGTGCGGCACCTTTAATCCGCTGCTGCTCGATTGTCTGCTCGAGGTGCAAGACCAAATTGCCGAGACGTTGGCACGCCCCGCTGACGTCGTCGCGTTTCCCACGATTTAGTTTGACCAAAGGAGTTTTTAATCCATGATTTCCATGCGTGAGGCGTATGAGAAGATCGGCGCCAATTATGATGACGCGTGTGCTCGGCTGATGGGCGAGGAGATGCTCGCCCGCTTTGCCCTCAAGTTTTTGGATGACGAGAGCATGGACAAGCTGGAGGCCGCCATGGCGGCGGGAGACGCCGAAGGTGCGTTTATGGCAGCGCACACGCTCAAGGGCGTGAGCCAGAACCTGGGATTCGATAATCTGTACGAGCCGGCGGTCGTGGTGACCGAGGCGCTGCGCGGCGCCGATGCCGTTGACGGCGCTCGCGAGGGGATGCATGCGCTGCAGCAGCAATATGCGGCTACGATGTCGGCCCTGCGCGAGACGGCCGAATAAGAGCTTGCGAGCCTTGGGCTGCGCGCCTGTCGCGTATAGGCAAAAGGGCGCCCCGTCGGACCATGTGGCCGGCGGGGCGCCCTTATCTGTTATGCGGTTCGCGAACTAGCGGGTCTGCTTTACCTTGGCCGCCGCCTCGACAAACGACTTCCACAGGTTAAAGTCGGTCTCGAGCGTCTGCCAGGTGTACTCGGGATGCCATTGCACACCCAGACAGAACGGCTGGCCTTCGACTTCGATGCACTCGGGAACGCCGTCGGTTGCCTTGGCGACCAAGCGCGTGCTCTTACCCAGACGATCGACGCAGCAGTGATGTGCGGAGTTGGTCTGGATCAGCCTGTGCCCGCCAACCGCGCGCTCCAGCAGCGAGCCCGGCACGACCTCGACAGGATGCACAGGGTCGTTGAGCACGTGGGTATGGCGCCACTGCGTGCGGCCCTCGCGCGCGCCCAGGCTCGGCACGTCCATGCACAGGGTGCCGCCGGTGGCGACGTTGAGCAGTTGCGTGCCGCGGCAGGTGGTAAAGAGCGGCTTTTTGGCACGGAGCACCTCGCTGACCAGCTTAAACTCAAAACTATCGCGGATCTCGCAGCAGAGGGTGGGGTCGTAGGGTCGATCATCGCCCCAACGTTTGGGATTGACATCGGGGCCGCCGGGAATGGCGATGCCGTCGGCGATATCGACGTAATGACGGATGACCTCAATGTCCTCGGTGATGGACATCTGCAGCGGCAGACCGCCGGCGGCAAGAATGGCGTCGACAAATACGCTCGCAATCTCCTCGTTGGGGGAGAGCGTCTCGCTCAAATAGGGCTTCGCTTCTTCCCAGCGTGGTGCTACCAGGATGAGCGGGCGGTCGGCGGGATCGACGTCGACGTGCGGAGTATAGGACGATGAGGTGCGGGTTCCGATCATGGGTGCGGCTTTCGAATCCGGGTGGACATGGCACAGGGGTGGCGCGGGACAAACGTTACTGATGAATTTGCCCGCGTGGCAATTGGGCTAGTGGCCCTTAATGGAGTTGAGGAAGTCCTGGGCGCGCTTGGTCTGGGGGTGGTCGAAGAACTCGTCGGGTGTGCCGGTTTCCACGATCTGGCCGTCGGCCATAAACACGACGCGGTCGGCCACGCGGCGGGCGAAGTTCATCTCGTGCGTGATGACGATCATCGTCATGCCCTGCTGGGCCAGACGGACCATGACCTCGAGCACCTCGTTGATCATCTCGGGATCGAGGGCACTCGTGGGCTCGTCAAAGAGCATGGCCTTGGGTTGCATGGCAAGCGAGCGGGCGATGGCTACGCGCTGTTGCTGGCCGCCCGAGAGCTGTGCGGGCACCTTATCGGCCTGCTCGGCCACGCCCACGCGGCCCAGCAGGTCCATGGCGCGCTCACGGGCTTCGTCCTTGGAGACGCCCAGCACATCGACCGGTCCCAGCATGACGTTCTGCAGGACGGTCATATGTGCGAACAGGTTGAACTGCTGAAACACCATGCCCAGCTCGGCACGCATGCGGGCAAGGTCCTTGCCTTCCTGCGGTAGGGGCTCGCCCTCGATGAGGATCTCGCCCGAGTCGATGGTTTCCAGGCGGTTGATGGTGCGGCACATGGTCGACTTGCCCGAGCCCGAAGGACCGATCACAACGACGACCTCGCCGCGGTCGACTGAGAGATTGATGTCGTTGAGGACGTGCAGATCTCCGTAGTGCTTATCGACGTGTCTGAGCTCGATCAGCGGCTGATTGCCGGTGGAAGAGGTGCTCTGTGCCATGGTGCTCGGCTCCTTATGACTCGAAATGGTAAAGCGTTAGCGGATGATGGTCGCGCCGGTCTTGTGCGAAACGTAGACAGCGGCCTTGTTGATCGCGACGTTGATGAGGATGTAGATGACCGCGATAACCAGGTAGACCGACACGAGGGCGTCGTAGTTGGTAATGAGCACGCGGGCGTTTTGCATGAGGTCGGGGTAGCTCACCACGTAGGCGACAGTGGTGTCTTTGACTACGACCACAAGCTGCGAAATCAACGACGGAATGATAAACCGAATAGCCTGCGGCAACACGATTTTAAAGGTGATTTTAGCTTTGGAGAGGCCGAGTGCCTGGGCGGCTTCGACCTGGCCGCGCGGCACGGCGTTGACGCCAGCGCGAAAGATCTCGGCGAGTACGCCAGCTGCGGCGAGCGCGACGGGAAGCGTGAGCATCCAAAACGACGGCAGCGCGATCTTGTACTGGGGCAGCACCAAAAAGAAGAAGTAGATGAACAGCAGGCTCGGTACGCCGCGGAAGAAATCGGTGAGCACGCGGCAGACCAGCTGCAGCGGCTTAATGTCGCTGGTACGGCCGAGCATAAGGGCTAAGCCCAGCACCAGCGCGATGGCGCCAGCGGTGAGTGCGACTTTAACGGTGCCCTCAAAGCCGGCAAGCAGGAACTTCCAGGTGGTGAGGTGCGTAAAGAAATACCAATAGTGAACCGAAAGCTGGCCGGTCACATAAAAGCGCTGCAACACGAGGACGACAAGCGCGGCGACGGCAACAAGCGAGATGGCGGTGCCGATGCGAATCTTGGCGCGCATCTTGGGGCCGGGAGCCTCGTAGAGCGCATCGCGCATGGCGAGCGCGGAGGTGGAGTGCTTGCTCATCGGAGGATCCTCACCTTCTTATCAATGTAGTTGCCAATGTGGCTCACCACAAAGGCAGTGCCCAGGTAGCCGAGCGCCGAGATAAAGAACGCGGCGACGCCGCCGAGCGAGCGCGTGTTGATATAGCTCACCACGCCGGTGAGCTCCTGCGGTTGCAACGGCACCTGGCTGCCGAGCGCGGTGGTGAGCATGACGGCGATAAAGAGGTTGGTCATGGGCAGCACGCTCGAGCGCAGTGCCTGCGGAATCACGATCTTGGCGAGGATGCGGCTGAAGCTCATGCCGAGCGAACGTGCGGCTTCCACCTGACCGACGCCGACGGTATTGATGCCGCTCATAAAGTTCTCGGAGCCAAAGGCCGAGCCCAAAAGGACCGTGGCGACGATAACGCAGGTGCGGTAGGGCAGGACGACCTTGAGCGGCGGCAGCGCATAGACGACGATGATGAGCAGCGCAATGCCGGGGATGTTACGGAAGACCTGAACATACAGGTCGCCAAAGACGCGCAGCGGCTTGAGCGGCGACACGCGCATCACGGTGACGGCGACGGCCAGCACCATGGCGATGGCAAACGACTCAAGCGTCATGCCCCAGGTTGCTAGCAGCGCGTCGATATAGTTCTGGCCATAGAGCGACCAGAGCTCGGAGAGACTCATGCGGACCTCCCGCCGATAAGGAAAGGGGCTCCCGTGTGTACGGAAGCCCCGACAACTCTGTGAGGAAACAGTTTACCGCAATAAAGCGCATCGTGCGTTTCCATATGGTTTCGTTGCGGCCGTTACCAGGCTCGTTGCCTAGGCGCCGATTTCGGGCAGCTCGGGAACATTGGTGTCGCCCGTGCGGTCGCCGATGCAGATCTGCCACAGCTCGGTCCAGGTGCCGTCGTCCTCGATCTTCTTAAGGAAGTCGTTGACAAAGGCGACGCCGTCGGAATCGAGCGGTAGACCGATGCCATAGGGCTCCTTGCTGCCGAAGGGCTTGCCGGCGATCTTGTATTTACCGGGCTCGCGGACCAGGGCGCTCTGCTGCATGTTGTTATCGATGACGTAGGCGTCAACGCGACCCTGCTGGAGGGCCTGACGAGCCTCCTCGTCGGTCTTGAACTCCTGCTGGCTGGCCTTGGGAGCGAACTCCTCCAGGATGGCGGGGCCGTTGGAGCCGGACTGGACGGCGACGTTCTTGTCGGCCAGGTCGTCGACGCTCTTGATGTCGTCGTTGTCGGCGAGCACCAGGATGGCCTGCTGCGTGTAGTAGTAGGGACCGGCAAAGGAGACGAGCTTCTTGCGCTCGTCGGTAATGGTGTAGGTGGCAAAGACAGCGTCGACCTGGCCGTTCTGCAGAACGGACTCGCGCGTGTCCGAGGTCACCTGGGTGATCTCGACCTTGTTCTCGCCCAGGATGTAGTTGGACAGGAGCTGTGCGATACCGGCGTCGAAGCCGCGGGTCTGACCGTCTTTCTCGTTGAGGAGGGAGAAGAGCGTGGAGGTCTGAACGCCACCGATCTTAAAGACGCCGGCGTCCTTGACGGCCGTCGCCCAGGTGCTGGCGGCGATGGCGTCGTCATCGGCCTTGGGGCCGTCGTTGACGAGCTTGTCGAATGCCTTGGCATCGAGCGTGGTGGAAGCCGCGGTATCCTCGGAGCCCTTGGAGGAGCCGGTGGCGGAACCCTTGTCGGCCTCGGCGCTGGTGTCAGAGCAGCCGGCAAGACCAAGGCCGGCGACGGTTGCGAAGGTGGCGGCAACGAAGCCGCGGCGGTCGAGAACGACCTGCTGGGAGAGGTTCTTGCTCATGGGAGAACACCTTTCTCAATAAAATCCCTAGCGGTTGAGTAGAGTTATACCCTATCGCGCTCAAATGGGTCAACACGAAATAACTCAGAAACATACTCGTCTTATGGGTAATTCTACCTACCAAAAAGGGACAGGCACCTTTGTGGTGGTTCTTGCAGATGTGGTGGCCTGTCTCGCTGCTTTGTCTCAATCTGTAACATCTGCAGCCGTTTTTGCCGAGTAACTGTTACAGATCGAGATTTTCTCTTCAGGGGAATTCGAATGTCTCAATCTGTAACATCTGGACGGTCAAAAGGTCCCTATCTGTTACAGATTGAGACAAAGGTCTGGGACTACGACGTCTTATCTCGATCTGTAACAGTTAGACGGAAATTCGGACCCTAGATGTTACAGATTGAGATAATCGCGTCGCGAAAATAAAAACCTCCGCAGGGATGCTTTCCTTGCGGAGGTTTTCTTACTCGTTGAGTAGCCTTACGGCTTCGGCGGCCATGTTCTCGACCGTCATGCCGTTCTGCGCGAGCAGTTCGTTGGGATCGTAGCGGTCGGGAAAGCCCTTGGCGATGCCAAAGGTGCGCGTGCGCAACGGCGTGCATGCCAGATAGCATGCCACGCGCTCGCCCCAGCCGCCGTCCAAGATGCCGTCCTCGAGGGTGACGACAACGCGATGCTCGGCGGCAAGACTGTCGAGGAACTCGCGGTCAAGCTCGGTTGCAAAGCGCGGGTTGACGAGCGTGGCCTCGATGCCGTACTCGGCAGTCAGACGGTTTGCCACACGCTCGCCCAGCTCAAAGAAATCGCCGAGCGCGAGTACGGCAACGTCGCGACCCTGGCGCACCACGTTGTAGCGAACGGCGCTGTAGTCGGTGTCTTCGGCGGGTGCAAGGTCGGGACGGCTCACCAGGCCAATACCAGGCACACGAATCGCCACGGGATGCTCGCGGTGGTCGAGTGACCAGCTCAGCATGGACAGATATTCCTCCATGCAGGCCGGCGCCAAGTAGTGCATGTTGGGAAGACCGCCCAGCATGGAAATATCAAAGAACGAAAGGTGCGTCTCGGACGTGGTGCCAAAGATCGACGCACCAAACACCAAAATGGTTGCCGGGGCGTCGTTGAGGCACAGGTCGTGCCACAGCTCGTCGTAGGCGCGCTGCAAAAACGTGCCGTACACACCAAAGACCGGCTTGGCGCCCGAGCGAGCAAGCGCGGTGGCAAAGGTCACGGCGTGCTCCTCGGCAATGCCCACATCGACGAACTGTTTGCCGGCGGCAGCGCGAAGCTCGGGTGTAAAGCCCATGATGTAGGGTGTGGCGGCCGTGATGCCCACGACCTGCGGATCACGCTCGATGGCGGCGCTGAGCGCCTCGCCCGTAATGTCGGCATAGGTGCGCGGCGCAGGCTCGCTCGGATGGCCCGGGCAGAGCTTGCGCCCGGTCGCCATGTCAAACGGACCCACGTGGTGCCAGCGTTCCGGGTCGCTCTGGGCTGGCACAAAGCCCTTGCCCTTGGCGGTGGAGACGTGCAGCACGATGGGGTGGTCGATGTCGCGCAGCTCCTGCAGCGCATCGACTAGGGCCAACACATCGTTACCGGCGTCCAGATAGCGGTAGTCGAGCCCCATCGCGCGGAAAACGTTGCGCTCACAGGTGCCGTTGCTGGCGCGCAGCTCGGCCAGATTGCGATAGAGGCCGCCGTGGTTCTCGGCGATGGACTGGTCGTTGTCATTGACGACGATGATCAGGTTGCTGTCGAGCTCGGCGGCATTGTTAAAGCCCTCAAACGCCAGGCCACCCGAAAGCGAGCCGTCGCCAATAATGGTGATGACGTTGTACGTATCGCCCGCCAGGTCACGAGCGTGCGCCAGGCCGCAGCCCAGGCTTACCGATGTCGAGGTGTGGCCCATGGCGAACAGGTCGTGCTCGGACTCGTCGGGATTGGCAAAGCCAGAAGCCTCACCATAACGCTCCGGATCGATATAAGTGTACGCGCGCCCCGTCAGCGCCTTGTGGGCGTAGGTCTGGTGCGAAACGTCAAAGACAATCTTGTCGATGGGGGAGTTAAACACGCGATGAAGCGCAACCGTAAGCTCAACGACGCCCAAGTTGGGGGCAACGTGTCCGCCGACGGCGGCGGAGCTTTCGAGGATTGCCTGACGGATCTCGCCGCAGAGCAGCGGAAGCTCGGCGCGGTCGAGAGCCTTGACGTCCTCGGGCGTTGTCGTTTGCGTAAGCAGCATCGTTGTGGGTTACTCCATGCGAATCGAGCGCCGGCACTCCCTTGGCCGGCACAATTGCACAAGACAGTCTCGCACATTTTGGCGTTTGATATGTGACGGCGGCGCGGTAATTCGCCAACTGGTGGGGCAAAACGTTTTGTCCGATGCCATACTGATATGTTCCATGATGTTTTTATCGATTGTGCACAGGCCGTGGCTTGCCGCCGTGAGCCGCTGGAAGGAGGCAGCATGTCCGATGTCGTTCGTGCCGAGAAAATCGCGCGCGAGGTCGACTATGCCGCCCGCCAGCTCGCCCAGTCGGGCCGCTTGGACCTGACGCGCGAGTTTGTCCAGCATGGTGACGTGACGGTCTATGCACATGTGACCTCGGTGGCGCGGGCGAGCCTGTCTTTTGCCGAGCGCCTGAGCCGCGTCGGTGTCTCGGTCGACCGTGCCTCGTTGCTGCGCGGAGCCCTGTTACACGATTATTTTCTCTATGACTGGCACGATCCCGACCCGAGCCATCGACTGCACGGATTCCGGCATCCATTTTTTGCTCTGACGCGCGCGGAGGAAGATTTTGAGCTGACGTCGCGCGAGCGGAATATTATCGTGCGGCATATGTTTCCGCTGGTGCCGGTGCCGCCGACGTGTCGTGAGGCTTGGATTGTGTGCCTGGCGGATAAATGGTGTGCTCTGCGCGAGACGGTCGCCGGTCGTCTGCGGCGCAAGGACGAGGCGGACGATGGCGTGAGCAGCGAATCGAGTGAAAAGAGGAGAGGATAGACGGTGGGGACCGCGATCGACATGGCATTTGACGGCGCGACGCTTGCCTCCTGTCCGCTCTCGGCACTGGTGCTCTCGTTTGCCTTTTACGGGTTTTGCGGTTGGGCATGGGAGTCGACAGTCTGCGCCATGCTCAATCACGGACGATTTGCCAACAGCGGCTTTTTGCTGGGTCCGTGCTGCCCCATCTATGGCGCGGGCGGCATTGCCTGCTGGCTGCTGTTGCGTGGGATTCCGGATGCCTCGAGCCAGTTTGTCGCTGCAGCGCTCGTATGCAGCGTGATTGAGTACGGCGTAGGCGTGCTGTTGGAAAAAACAACGGGCGCTCGCTTTTGGGACTATTCGCACCTGCCGTTTAACCTGCACGGACGCATCTGCCTGTACTGGGCATGCGCATTTGGCTTGGGTGCGTTGTGCATTTGCCGTTTAGTGGAGCCGGCGTTGCTGGGGCTGCTTGGCCATCTGCCGGTGCTGATTGTGCGGCTGTCCGCCTTTATCGTCGCGGTCGCGATGATGGTCGACGCGTTGTGCTCGCTGGCGAGCTGGCGGCGTCTGTCCGATCAGCTGGAGCGCGTGCGCGCCGACCTTGCCGACCGTATCAACGAGTCGCTTGCCGATGCGTCCGACTCCATGCTCGAACGTATTCCCGATTCGGCGATCGACTCGGTGGCACAGACGCATATCCGCAGCCGCGCCGTTAACGCGTGGCTTGCGGAGCTGGGCGACGCGACGCTCGATGCCCTGCGCGAGAAGGCTTCGATGCCGACGTTTATCTCGGATGGTGCTCGCGGCCTGGCGCTCGCTGCCCGCCGCGTGGCCGATGCCGCGCCGAGCATGCCGCGTCCGTCACTCAGTCGTCGCCTTGCCGGCAAGCGCATGAGCCGTCCGGTGCCGAGCGTGTCACTCAGCCGCCGCGACCTACGCTTCTTTAACGCCTTCCCGCGTCTGCGCATCAATCGCTACGAAGGTGTCATTCGAGCAACTAATCTCCGCGACCGCGCCCACGAGCTGTTTCGCCGCTAGGTGGGGCGGGTGCGCCCGCGGCTTCCTCGCCCCCACGTTTCCCGTTCGTTTCGCGCCCGTTGCCGCGCTGTTTCCAAGATTGCGGCACCGTTTCCATTCGACAACGCAGCGTTTAACAACGCCGTATCTGGTCTACACCAGTTGCCCGTCGACCGCATTATGGGCGCCGACAACGTCCATGCGACCAAGGGGGAGCGAATGTACGATACGGGATCGACAACGTTTATGCTCATCTGCACCATGCTCGTGTTTTTAATGACACCGGGCCTGGCGTTTTTCTATGGTGGCCTGTCCAGGCGCAAAAATGTCATCAACACCATGCTTATGTGCTTTGGCGCCATTGGCCTGGTGGGCGTGCTGTGGATTGCCGCCGGCTGGTCGCTGGCCTATGGCGGCGACGGCTCGAGTCCGTTTATTGGAGGCTTTGATCAGCTGCTGTGCCTGCCGGTGCTCGGCCAGGTGCTGCAGGCGGCCGAGGGCAACGCCGCGGACGGTGCCGTCTACCCTCAGATCATCAACATCGCCTTTCAGATGGCATTTGCCATGATCACTGCTGCTATCGTCACGGGCAGCCTGGCCGGCCGCGTTAAGTTTGGTGCCATGACGGCCTTCCTGGGCATTTGGCTGCTCGTGGTCTATGCGCCGCTCGCCCATATGGTTTGGGGCGGCGAGGGCTCCTTTATCGGCGATATCATCGGCGCACTCGACTTTGCCGGCGGCGACGTGGTGCACATTTCGTCCGGTCTGACGGGCCTGATTCTCTGCTTAATGCTCGGCCGTCGTCGCGGCTTTGGCATGGTGAGCTACCGTCCGCATAACGTGCCGTTTGTGGCGCTGGGCGCCGGCCTGCTTTGGTTTGGCTGGTTTGGCTTTAACGGCGGCAGCGAGTTCAAGGCCGACGCCGTGGCGGCGCTCGCCATCCTCAACACCGTGACGGCCAGCGCGGCGGGCATGGTCTCGTGGCTTGCCGTCGAGCGCGTGCATACCGGCCGCCCCACGCTGGTGGTCGCCGCGGTGGTCAAGGCGCTGTTCCACGGCAGCCTGCGTGTGGACGAGGCCGACGAGGCACTGGGCTTGGATGCGAGTCAACACGGCGAGAACGCTTATCCCTCCTTCTTGGGACTTGATTAACAGCTTCCCCAAGCACCGCACCTTGCCGTTCAATCGTCGCTCACGTACTTAAGTACGCTTCGCTCCTCTTTCACGGCAATCTGCGGCACTTGGGAAACCTGTCAAGACCAGTTGGTTGCACTATTTGATTTGCAAGGTTGGTCTGTGGCGCCTGGGAAACCCGCGTCTCATGTAAAGGGATACGTTGATTATTGAGAGGAATTCATTATGAAAAAGATCACGGCTATCGTGCGCCAGGAGAAGCTTGAGGTTCTTAAAAACGCGTTGTTTGCTGCCAATGTTCGCGGCATGACTATCAACCAGGTGCAGGGCTGCGGCGCGCAGCATGGCTGGAAGGAATACGTGCGCGGCAACGAGTTGCTTGTCAACACGATCCCTAAGGTGCAGTTCACGCTCATTTGTGCCGATGAGCATGTTGACGGCATTGTCGAGATTATCTGCAACGCCGCTCGCACCGGAGCCGTCGGCGACGGCAAGATCTGGGTCGAGCCGGTCGAGGAAGTCATCCGCATCCGTACCGGCGAACACGGCCCCGCCGCGGTGTAGAATCGACCGCCTGCCATCCGCAACGTTAAAATGTTGCAATGAGGCACAAGACTTGCGTTGCGGATGGACGGATTATGGGTCGTAATAAATATCCCGAGGAGACGGTCGCGAAGATTCTCGACGTGGCACTGGAGCTATTCTGTGTACGGGGTTATGAGGGGACGAGCATTCAAGACATTGTCGACCGCCTCGATGGCATGACCAAGGGTGCTGTCTATCATCACTTCAAGAGCAAAGAAGAGATTTTCAACGCCGCATTTGATCGGGCAATGGCTCCGATTGTTGAGCACCGTCGCTCAATGCTTGGTATCGGCAATATAACCGGAGCCCAAAAGCTCAAGCGACTGTACGCGCCCGAGTCTGTCGTTCCACAAATTGATCTATGGGCACGCATGCATCCTGCGGCAGATCCGGTAAAAAGCTCGCGTCTACTGGCGATGCAGTACCAGGGCTCGTTTGACGAGTCGGCCGATGGCTGTCTCTTGCCAGTGATCGAGGAGGGCATCGCCGACGGCTCCATTGCGTGCGAATGCCCGCGCGAAGCGGCGGAGGCCGTATCGTTGTTGGCGAATCTTTGGCTGCTGCCATTGTTCCGTCCGCTTGAATCCAAGGACCGAATGCTCGCTCGCGCGCAATGCTTGGCGCAGATGGCGGCCGCGGTGGGGCTTGATTTGGGTAATGAAGTGCTCCAGACAACGGCCCAGATTTGGGACGTATGGAACCGTGCCGGGTGGTAATATAGATACCAACGGTATGTAATTGATTTGTGAGGGTAGCCACGGCTGCCCTTTTCAAGTCATTAAATACATACTATCGGTATGTATTTGGGGGCAGGCTTATGACTGGGATGCGAAGAATTAGCGTTTCGTTGGCGCCAAAAACAGCGCGATCTATCAGACTATTTGGCCTTCTTGTTGCACAGCTGTGTGCGTATTCAATGTTGTCAGCACTGTGCTTTGCGTGTCCGCTCTACTTGTTCGATTGCAGCGGCTCGTCAACGTTATATGGCACCGTCGCGGCGATAGCGTTCATACCAGGCGTGCTCGCGACTCCGGTTGGCGGGATCTTGGCGGATCGGGGAAGACATCGCGGGGTTCTTGTGGTACTCGGCATTGTTCTGATGGCTACATCACTGCTGTTTATCCCCGTGAAGCGTTCGTCGCCTCTTGCGGTTGTCGTGGCAGCAATGCTTTGCGTCCAATATGGCATCCAATCGCTGCTGAAACCGATGCTTCAAATTGAGACGGTGCGCATGACGGGCCAAGAAAAGGTTGAGCGTGCCACTGCGTTGGTCTCGCAGATAACCATGATGAGTAATATCTTGGGGCCTGTAGTCGGGACGGCAGTCTATGGGTGCTTTGGTATCGATACTCTATGCGAAACCGCGGCGTTGACGTTTGCGATGTCAGCCCTGCTGTTCGGGGACGCTCTCAAGCGAAATACCCCTTCTGGAAGGATGGGGGACAGCACGACTCGCGCGAAATGCCGAAACGATTTTCTGGAAGCGATACGTTACCTGTTTCAAAACGCATCATTGCTCGTTGTAATTATGATTGCGGCCGTACTGAACCTTGAGTTAGTTGGGCTAACGATTGGCGCTCCCGTTATTGTTGCAAAGCATCTCGGAATGCAGTCATCCTTTGTTGGGATTATTGAGGTGGCTATGGGCTTAGGTGGTCTTGTCGGCAGTGGTTTGGTCGGTATTTGGCCGCATCGTTTTTCCTTCAAGGGCATATGTCGATATGTTGCGATGATCTGTTTTGGAGTCGTACCGATTATTGTCACGCTACTGAGCGGTCCTGATGAATTAGCGTTTGCCGCGCTTGCGGCCGGCTCGGCATGGGTCATGGCGTGGGCAGGCATTACATCGGTCGAAATCGTTTCATTTGTTCAGCGGTCAGCACCAAAGGAACTCTGCGGAAAAGTGCTGGCACTCGTTTATATGACGCTTTCCTGTGCAACGCCTATTGGCCAATTGGTTTACGGGCTCGCGTATGATCGATGGACACCGGCGATTGTATTCGCAGGCATGTTGGCGGTGCTGACGTTGACGACGGCGCTGTTTTATCGGCTGAAAAGTCGCTTGTGGCGATTGTCTTAACGCGCTGAGGCACCGTGAATTTGTGGAGGCAGCGGCACGCCGCGCCGGGACGGCATTGTTTAGGCATGTCTCTCCTTCGTTTACAATATCGTGCAGACGAAGGAGAGGCGTGCCCATGATCAAGATGTTTGCGAGTGACTTAGACGGAACGCTGCTGAACGCCCTACACGAGGCGGATGGGACCATCCGCCGTGCCATTCGCGAGCTGACCGAGGCTGGCTTGCATGTGGTTCCCGCGACCGGACGCTCGACGCTGCCGATTGGCGAGCATGGTTTTACGGGCCTGGCGCTTGACGCCTGCTGCTCCAATGGGTCCATCGTGCGCGACAACCATGGCGAGGTGCTCAAGACCTGGACCATCGACCCACAGGTCACCGAGGAGCTGCTCAAGGCGTTCCCGGACATTTGCTTTGATTGCTCCACGCCCGATGGCATGTTCTCGAGCGGATCGTTCGAGATGCACCAGGCGGGCTTTAAAAAGGACAGCCCCATCAAGCGTATTGTGATGCGCGGCATGCGTGCGCGTGGCGGGTATCACGAGGAGCAGTATTTCGATCAGTCGATCGGCGATATCTTGCGTCACGATGTGTGCAAGATCAACTGCCGCGTGACCTCGCCCGAGCTGGAGCGCGACCTTAAGGCATATCTTGCCGAGCGCTCGGATCGCGTGGTCAACGCGCCGTTCGATCCGGTGATGTTCGAGATCACGGACGTGGCGTGCAACAAGGGCGAGAGTGTGGCCTGGCTGGCGGGCTACTACGGCATTGCCGAGGACGAGGTCGCGGTTTACGGCGACGGCGGCAACGACATCGCCATGCTCAAGCGTTTCCGCCACAGCTACGCGACCAAAAACGCAAGCGATGCAGCCAAGGCCGCCGCGAACGCGACCATCGGCAGCTGCATAGTCCACGCCGTCCCCAAACACATGCTCGCCACCATGCACAAGCAGAACTCCCACACCGTCGTCGAATAATGTGACAAAGGGACTGCCCCTTCGTCACATCCAAAATATTGCCTTTACGTGTTGATGCACACGGTGTGCAATAATACTCGCACTGTGCAATAGCGCACAGGCTGAGTAACAAGGAGGACGCTTGTCCCAGCTCGAGAAATGCGATCGCCGGTCCCTTCGCTCACAGCGTGCCCTTCGCCAGGCACTTGCCAGCGAGCTTGCCGAAAGCGGCGACCTTTCGCGCATTAATGTCGCGTCGCTCACCGAGCGCGCTGGCCTTACGCGCCGCACGTTCTATTCGCACTACCGCGATATTCCCGACTTTATCAATCAAATCGAGGACGGCTTGCTGGCCGAGATCCATGAGCGCATTGAGCTCATCACTGCAGCTCAGCTGCCTGATCTCTATCACAATATCGATGAGCTCGAGCCGGCGCCCGGTTCGGTTGAGCTGCTGCGTTATCTTGCGGCCAACCGCGACTTAATCGGTGCGCTGTTGGGTCCGGGCGGCGACCAGGCCTTCATTAAAAGGATCATCGACACCGCTCGTGAGGCTGTGGTGCCGCGTGCGCAGACGGGCATTTTGGGCCTGGCGCTGGGCACGTTCTTTGACTACTACGTCACCTACGTCGTGAGTGCCGAGGTCGGCATGATTCAGCGCTGGTTTGAGCGTGGGCTCACCGAATCGCCCGAGGCCATGGCGCGCATTATGACGGTGCTCGCTTTTGTGCGCCCTGGTGACCTGTATGGCCAACCCATCGATATCAACGTGCCGGAATACGGCATGAAGCTATTGAACTTGCAGCTCGAGGATGCGGCTGACACCGCCGCAACCGTCGGGTCCAACAACTAAGAGGAGAGACAATGAGCAAACTCGTCGAGGGCATTAAGGACCGTATGGTCGCTGCCGCGCGTGAGGCTGCACCCGCCGTGGTGGATGCCGCGCAGAAGGCCGCGACCGCAGCTGCCGAGAAAGTTGCCGAGGCAGTTGCCGATGCCAAGAACGCGGCAGGGGAGACGTCCGTCGCTAGCGAGCCCACCGCCGCCGCTGAGCCCGTAGCCGCCGCTCACGCCCCCGAAGGCGCGATCTTCAACCCCGAGAACGCCCGCGGCAACCTGCACCTGGGCATCGACGTAGGCTCCACCACCGTCAAGCTTGCCGTGCTCAACGACGATAACCAGATTGTCTACGCCAAGTACCAACGCCACCACACCGACGTCCGCGCTTGCGCTCGCGACTTGTTCGAGGGTGCCGCGACCGTGCTGCCGACGGCCCAAATGACCTGCGCCATTACCGGCTCGGGCGGCCTGCTGCTGTCCCAGTGGCTCGACCTGGAGTTTGTCCAGGAGGTCATCGCCAGCAAGCGCGCCGTCGAGACCCTCATCCCTGCCACCGATGTCGCCATCGAGCTGGGCGGCGAGGACGCCAAGATCATCTACTTTGACAACGGTATCGAGCAGCGCATGAACGGCACCTGCGCCGGCGGCACGGGCGCGTTCATCGACCAGATGGCAACCCTGCTGCACACCGACGCGAGCGGCCTCAACGAGCTCGCGGCCAACGCCACCACCATCTATCCCATCGCCAGCCGCTGCGGCGTTTTTGCCAAGACCGACGTGCAGCCGCTGCTCAACGAGGGCGCCCGCCCCGAGGACGTGGCTGCCTCTATCTTCCAGGCCGTCGTGACCCAGACCATCTCGGGCCTGGCATGCGGCCGTCCCATCCGCGGCAACGTCGCCTTCTTGGGCGGCCCGCTGCAGTACCTCTCCGAGCTGCGCCACCGCTTCTACCTCACGCTCAACCTGGACGAGGAGCACCGCATTGTGCCCCAAAACGCTCACCTGTTTGTGGCGAGCGGCGCCGCCATGGCGCACGAGTCCAACAAGCTCAGCACGTTCCCGCAGCTCATCGAGGCCATCGATGCCCTGGGTGACACACAAGGTGCCGAGGTCGAGCGTCTGGATCCGCTCTTTGCCAACGACGAGGACTTTGCCGAGTTCAAGACCCGCCACGACCAGGAAGTCGTCCCCAAGGGCAAGCTCGACGGCTACACCGGCCGCGTGTTCATCGGCATCGACGCCGGCTCCACCACCATGAAGGCCGCGCTCGTGGGCGAGGACGGTCAGCTGCTGCACACCTGGTACGGCAACAACAACGGCGACATCCTGGGCACGGCCAAGGTCATCATGGCCGATTTCTACAACCACATCCCCGCCGGCTGCACTATCGGCCACGTGACCACCACGGGCTACGGCGAGGCGCTGCTCATCGAGGCCCTCAAGGCCGATTCCGGCGAGATCGAGACCGTTGCGCACCTGCGCGGCGCCAAGGCGTTCCTGCCCGGTGTCGAGTTCATTCTGGACATTGGCGGCCAGGACATGAAGTGCCTGCGCGTCAAGGACGGCGTCATCGAGCACATCATGCTCAACGAGGCTTGCTCGTCGGGCTGCGGCAGCTTTATCGAGAGCTTCGCCGTGTCTATGAACATGGACGTGCGTGCGTTCGCCGATGCCGCCATCCATGCTAAGGCTCCCGTCGACCTGGGCAGCCGCTGCACGGTCTTTATGAACTCGCGCGTCAAGCAGGCGCAAAAGGAAGGCGCCACGGTGGGCGACATCGCGGCCGGCCTGTCCTATTCCGTCATCAAGAACGCCCTGTTCAAGGTTATTAAGCTGCGCGACCCCAAAGAAATCGGCAGCCAGGTGATCGTCCAGGGCGGCACCTTTATGTCCGATGCCACGCTGCGCGCGTTTGAGCAGCTCACCGGCGTGCATGCCGTGCGCCCTGACATCGCCGGCTGCATGGGCGCCTACGGTGCGGCCCTGCTCGCCCGCGATCGCGCCGGCGCCGACGGCACTTCGACCATTCTTTCTGCCGAGGACATCGCGCACCTCACCGTGACGCAAAAGCATGTCCGCTGCGGCCGTTGCTCCAACAACTGCCAGCTTACCGTCAACGACTTTGGCGGCGGTAGGCGCTTCATTACCGGCAACCGCTGCGAGAAGGGTGCCGGCCACAAAAAGCAGAAGACCGAGGCCCCCAACCTCTTCAAAAAGAAAAACGAGCTGCTCTTTAACCGCGAGGTGCTGAGCCCCGACGAGGCCCCGCGCGGCACCGTCGGCATTCCGCGCGCGCTCAACATGTACGAGAACTACCCCTTCTGGCACGCGTTCTTTACGCGCCTGGGCTTTAGCGTACAGCTGTCCGACCAGTCGAGCAAGAAGACCTACCAGGCAGGCATCGAGTCCATGCCGTCCGAGAGCGTGTGCTATCCGGCCAAGATGAGCCACGGCCACGTGATGAACCTCATCGACCGTGACGTCGACTTTATCTGGATGCCGTGCGTGCGCTGGGAGCGCAAGGAGGATCCGACGGCTGGCAACTGCTATAACTGCCCCATCGTCATGAGCTACCCCACGGCGCTGGCGCTCAACATCGACGAGATTCGCGAGCAGAACATCGAGTTCCTGTATCCGTTTGTGCCCTATCACGACAAGACCGAGCTCAAGCGCCGTCTGTACCAGGTGCTCGCCGTCGACCGCGTGGCCGATGCTGAGGCCGGTCGCGGTCGCGTGCGCGGTCCTAAAATCACGCGCTCCGAGGTCGATGCCGCCGTCAACGCTGCCTTTGAGGCCGATGCGCGCTTCCACGAGGACATCCAGACCATGGGCGAGGAGGCTCTTAAGTGGGTCGAGGACCACGGCGGCCACGGCATTGTGCTCGCCGGCCGTCCTTACCACAATGACCCCGAGATCAACCACGCCCTGCCTGAGCTTATCTCGAGCTTTGGCTTTGCGGTCTTTACCGAGGACTCGCTTGCGCATCTGGTGAAGCCCGAGCGCCCCATCCGCGTCGTCGACCAGTGGATGTACCACAGCCGCCTGTACGCCGTCGCCCGCTTTGTGACGATGCGCAACGACCTGGACCTGATCCAGCTCAACTCTTTCGGCTGCGGCCTGGACGCTCTGACCACCGACCAGGTGCAGGAGATTCTGGAGGCCAGCGGCAAGATCTACACCGTGCTCAAGATCGACGAGGTGTCCAACCTGGGCGCCGCGCGCATCCGCATCCGCTCGCTCATGGCAGCGCTCAAGGACCAGGAGGCCGAGCGCTTGGCCGAGGCCACGGCCGCGGGCGAGGCCTACGAGCAGGGCGATGCCGCGCCGGTGGCGCCCTCCAAGGATGCCCCCGCGTTCGCGAGCCGCAAGTACACGTTCGAGGCGCAGCGTGAGAGCGCCTCGACCGCGTGGCCCAAGGTACCCTTCACCGAGCAGATGCGCGACGAGGGCTACACCATCCTGTGCCCGCAGATGGCGCCGATCCACTTTGACCTGGTCAAAGAGGTGTTCCGCGGTGCCGGCTACAACTTGGAGCTGCTGCCCTCGACCGACCATGACGCCGTCGAGGCGGGCCTGCGCTACGTGAACAATGACATCTGCTATCCGTCGATTCTGGTGACGGGCCAGATCATGGAGGCCATCGAGAGCGGTCGGTACGACCTGTCCAAGACGGCCGTGGTTATCAGCCAGACCGGCGGCGGCTGCCGCGCCACCAACTACATCGCGCTCATCCGCAAGGCCCTGCGCGAGAGCGGCCATCCCGAGATCCCGGTGATCTCGCTTTCGGCCGTGGCGCTCGGCGAGGACAACCCCGGTTTTAAGATTACGCCGGCGCTGCTTAAGCAGGCAGTCTACGCGGTACTCTTTGGCGACGTGATGATGCAGATGCTCTATCGCTGCCGCCCGTACGAGGCCACGCCCGGTGCCGCCAACGCACTCTACGAGGAGTACATGGCGCGCGCCCGCAAGCTGGCGCCTAAGTTCAACCGCCACAACTACACCAAGCTTGCGCGTGAGACCATCCGCGCGTTCGATACCATGCCGCTCGTGGGCGAGGGCACCAAGCCGCGCGTGGGCGTGGTCGGTGAGATCTTGGTCAAGTTCCATCCGACGGCCAACAACCACGTGGTCGATGTCATCGAGCGCGAGGGCTGCGAGGCCGTGGTGCCGGGCCTGCTCGACTTCTTCCTGTACTCCATGAGCAACGCCGAGCTGCAGAAGGACGAGCTGGGAAGCTCTGCCACTACGCGTGCGGGCATGCAGGCGCTCATCAAGCTGGTGGACTGGATGCGCACGCCGGTGGAGGAGATGCTCGAGAAGTCCCGCCGCTTTGAGGCGCCCGAGCGCATCGGCACCATGGCTGATAAGGCCCGCACGGTGCTGTCGGTGTGCAACAACATGGGCGAGGGCTGGCTGCTCACGGCCGAGATGCTCGATCTGATTGACCATGGCGCACCAAACATCATCTGCACGCAGCCCTTCGCGTGCCTGCCCAACCACGTGGTGGGCAAGGCCGTGATCAAGGAGCTGCGCCGCCAGCACCCCGAGAGCAATATCGTCGCGGTGGACTACGACCCCGGCGCGTCCGAGGTCAACCAGCTCAACCGCATTAAGCTCATGATCAGCGTGGCCAAGGAAAACATGCGCGCCGGCAAGGGCTTTAAGCTCGAGAAGGTGGCGCCGCTCGCGATGGACGAGGTCACCGGCCAGATGCGTGTCCACGACGGCTGCGTGAGCTGTGGACCGGCCAGTGAGGAGGCCGTTGCATCGGTCGCCAAGCGTCTGGGGCGCGGTATTAAGAAGTAGTTGGCCTACTTCGAGCCGGATATAAGACAAACGGGTGGTAGTCGTACCGGCTACCACCCGTTTTTGCTGGACATATGTTGCGTAAACGCCCCAACTATCACCCTTTGCGAACTTAGATTTCGGAAGTATGCGGCAAAATCTGAATAGGCCGAGCATACCGGATATGTACAAGCCCTGTACCTGCGGTTTTATTGGCGGAAAACCGGGGTGTGCTCAAGGGTTCCGGAATTTGCCGCATACTTCCGCAAACGACGTCTCGGTGACACAAAAAATCGCCCTCGGAACCCTGAGATAATGAACATATGTAGCCGTTTGCCGCAAATTACCGTCCGTTTATAGAACCCATGCCCGACGTGCAGCCCTCTTACGGTTGAATAAATACACATCTATGGAATTACGTAAGAGAGGACCGTTCCATGAGCTACAAGACCGTTTGCGTTGCTGGCGGCGGCGTGCTGGGAAGCCAGATTGCCTTTCAGGCTGCCTACTGCGGCTTTGATGTAACGATTTGGCTGCGCAGCGAGGGCAGCATCGGCCGCACCCAGCCCAAGATCGATCATGTGCGCGAGGAGTACATCGCGGCAATCGAGGGTATGGCGGACGGTACGGGCGAGTGGTGTGCCGGCATCGCCGATAGCGACCAGCCCTTCGACAGGGAGGCGGCGCTCGCCGCCGTTGAGCGTGCCTACTCCACACTCAAGCTGGAGCTCGATCTTGCCAAGGCAGTGGCCGACGCCGACCTGGTCATCGAGTCTATGGCCGAGGACACCCAGGCAAAGATCGACTTCTACAAGAAGCTCGCCCCGGTTCTCCCGCAAAAGACCGTCATCGTCACCAACTCTTCCACGTTGCTGCCGAGTACCTTTGCCAAGTACACCGGCCGCCCCGAGAAGTACCTATCGCTGCACTTTGCCAACTCCATCTGGAAGAACAACATGACCGAGGTCATGGCCCAGGACCAGACCGACAAGCGCTATTTCGATGAGCTCGTCGACTTTGCCAACGACATCCGTATGCTTGCCCTGCCCGTCAACAAGGAAAAGAACGGCTACCTGCTTAACTCCATGCTGGTACCATGGCTGCTTTCGGGCCTCGACCTGTACGTCTCGGGCGTGAGCGATCCCAAGAGTATCGACCTCGCGTGGACGCGTGGTACTGGTGCCCCCAAGGGCCCATTCCGCGTATTCGACACGGTGGGTATCCAGACGGCCTACAACATCGTCATGCAGTATCAAAAGGTGCCGGGCTTGGTGAGCCCACTGCTCAAAAAGATGATGATGCCCTACAACTTTAAGGCTATGGCGTCCGTCCTCAAGAAAATGCTTGACGAAGGTAAGCTGGGCGAAAGCTCGGTCGAGGGCTTCTTCAAGTACTAGAAAATGATCCCTCGGGGACGGAGGAAAACGGATCATTTTCGGCTGTCAATAGTGAGAAGACGAGCTTAGAAATAGAAAGGGGCGGCAATGGACCGGAAAATCGTGCTGAAGCAGAATATCCTCGACGCGCTTTCTGCCGTCGGTATGCGCGTGGAACAGACTGTTATGGTCCATTGCTCGCTCAGCGCGCTTGGGTATGTGCGCGGCGGCTCGCAGCCGGTGATTGAGGCCCTGCTTCAGGCGGTGGGCGAGACCGGTACCATTATGATGCCGACGCAGTCGTGGAAAAACCGACGATACGCCCAAAGTCGCCGCCTTTTCCGCATGCCCCACGGTGGTGATACGCCGGCGACGGATCACGAGTTCAAGGCCATCGGTCTCATTCCCAACCACAAAAACACGGTAACCCTCACCTGTATCGCGCAAGACGGCGCCAGTCGAACCTCGACGTTCACGGTTGAGACCCCGGCTCTCAAGGGCGAGGAAGAAGAGCGGCTCGCCGTTACGGCGGGGGAGTCCAATACGCCGTTCGCCGATGCCCCCTCCGCGAGTGGCAGCCATATGGTTTGATGTCAGAAACATATAGTTGTCGCCAGCCTGCTGGCGACGTTCCCCCCTGATATCGGAGGTTCCAGGTATGTTTCACGCTCCGTTAAGCAACTATCGGCTGGGCTAACATGGGTCGCCGTGCTATTTCGATAGCCCTTGCAGTGGTCTGCCTGGCTGTGCTCCTGGGCGCTACAGGGCTGTTTGCTATAAGCCGAGAAACGTCCTATATGCAGGAATGCGCTTCCGAAGGGTTTGCCATTGACGGTTACTATCGGGACGACAAGACGAGTCTGGAAACCCTGGCCTTTCTTGAAGAGGATAACCATCGGTGGCAACTGGTCGACAAAGACGGCAGCTGCGTTGACGGGCAGTTTAAGCGTACGGATGACCCCAACATCCTGATATTAAAGAAGGAAAACGGCGAAGAATTCGGTACGATTCACGTTGCGTATATATCGCGCCGGCGCGATCAGGGCCAGCTCTATCTATTTAGAGATAGCAAAGTGACCCGATTTTATCTGGTGAGCACCAAACCTGCGTTTACGGTGGAGTCTGGCGATGTCGATCTGGACAGTTGATTCACAGCAATAAAACAGCGAGTATGGCGCGGGTGCGAACTGCGCCCCGCCATTTGCTCGTGTCCGTATCGCGTCTGCGCCTCGTCGTAACTTGCGTCCGTGCGAGCATTCGTCCCGCGCCGGCATCACTTGACATCGAACTCCACGCGATCGAGTTCGGGCACGTTGAGGTCTATGAGCTTGCGGGCGACGTGGCGGTCGTGCGCCCCGAGCGCCTCGCTTGTCGTCACGTGGGCGACAACCTCGCGCTCGACGATGCCCTCTTCCTCGCCTTCGGTAGCCGAGGTCTCGACGGCAACGGTGTAATCCTTAAAGCCTGGCAGCACCGCCGCAAGCTCGCGCGTGGTTTCGGTGACACCGTAGCCGTCCTGCACGCCGGCCTGCGCCGAGCCAATGGAACCCGCCGTCATAACAATGCAGGGGATGGCAAAAATCACCGTGCCCACAATGATGCGGCGGCGCACCTTGCGCGACAGCTCGTCGACCTCGGCGTCTTCTTCAGCGGTTACAATGCCGTCGCCGTTGAGGTCGCGCTTGAGCGGCACACGCAAAAGAAGCAGCACGGCTTCGGCAGCCAGTGCGATAAAGACCACGTTGATGCCAAATTCGTAGAGCGCTGAGAGAAACAGTGACCCGCTTGCGATGGCGATGCCGTAGCCCGCCGCGCACAGGGGCGGCATGAGCGCGGTCGCCACGGCTACGCCGGCGATGAGCGTGGCGGGTTCCTGGTCGCGCGAGTTGCCCAGCCCGCCTGCAAAGCCGCCTGCGAGTGCGACGGTAAGGTCCCAGACGGTGGGTGTCGAGTTGTCGATGATGGCGGCCGTGGTGGTGCCAAGGGGCGAGAGCTTAAAGTACAGCGTGGACGTGACCAGGCAAAAGGCCATCTGCAGCGCAAGGCTGGCGACGGCTTCGACGGTAATCTCGCGGTCGAGCGTGGCAATACCGTATGCCATGGCAAGGACCGAGCCCATGAGCGGGCAGATGAGCATGGCGCCCACGATGGCGATGTCCGAATCGATATCGAGGCCGATGCTCGCGATCAGCATGGCGATGATGAGGATGCATAGGTGGGAACCAGTCAGACGCGCCCCGTTTACAAAACGCTTGCGGATCACGTGATAGGGCGCGCGACCTTCGCGAATGTTGAACGCGCGCTTGAGGAAACGGGTGACGTTTTCCATGGCTTCGCTATGGGCAGGGCGGATGCCGTGGCGCCGGTGATGGCGTTCGCGTAGTCGCTTGATCTGTTGTTTGTCGAGTTCCATGTCCACCTCGTTCCAGCGCGGTCCGGGCAACGCGCCCGTTGTCCTAACTCTACACCGTGGCGGGCGGGGTGTCTGTTGGACGCGGAATCCGATAGGGCGGATGACGCGGGAGCAAATGCAAATCACAGGCTCAATTCCATCCCGCGACAATATGATGCACCAGCTCCTTCAAATGTGACGAAATTGTGAAGCACAGGAGCACGAATTTCAAAAAATACGCTGGTCGCCAATGTTGCGCAACAGAATTCAAAAATCAGCTCCTACATTTTGAAGCGTATGGATACATCCGTGTCAAAGGGAGAAAGCCATGGCAAACTACAGTCCACAACACTTTGAGCCTCGGGCCAAGACTGTCAACGTCAAGGGCGTTGCTAACCGCGCCGTCGCAACCGTTTTGACGGCGGGCCTCATCGCTCAGCCGCTCATGTCGCCGCTGGCGGCAATCGCCGCACCGTCAACCGATAACGGCGATTCTGTTCAGGGGGGGGGTAGTTCTGTAGAGAATACCGTTGCCGCCGGTAACCAAGCGGTCGTAAAGACGGCTGCCCAGCTGGCCGAGGAGTCGGCAAAGCAGCTCAAGGACGCTCAGGCCGCCTACGATGCCGCCCAGAAGAAGGCCGACGCGGCGGGCCAGTCTCAAAAGCAGGCACAGCAGCAAAAGAATCAGGCCTCGCAGGCCGTGACCGATAACGCCGCCGAGCAGAACGAGGCCGAGGTAGCCGCGCTTCAGGAGAAGATCGACGAGCTTAAGGCAGCCGTCGAAAAGACCGAGCAGCAGCAGAAGAAGCTGGGCGACCTGAACGATCAGCTCGAACAGGCCAACAAGAGTGTCGAGGATAAGACCCAGGCGCTCAAGGACGCCAAGGCAAAGCAGGATGAGGCCAAGAAGGCCCTCGATGATGCCCAGGCCAAGCTCGAGGCCATGGGTATGGACGAGTACGAGGCCGCCAAGAAGGCCGTCGAGGACGCGCGGGCAAAGCTCGATGACGCCAATAAGGCCGTTACTACTGCACAGGACAATCTGGACCAGGCCAAGGCTGCCGAGGCCAGCGCCCAGCAGGAAAAGCAGAATACCGAGGCAGCTTTGACGACTGCCCAGGCCAAGAAGCAGGAGACTGCCGCTGCTCTCGCAGCCGCAACCACCGCGCGCGATAACGCCCAGCAGAAGTTCAACCAGGCGCAGGCCGCGCTCGATGCTGCCGTCTCGGGTACGGGTGTTGACCTGAGTGCGCTTGAGGCCGCCAAGAAAGCTGCTGCTGGTGAGCTCAAGACCGCGCAGGCGGAGCTCAATGCCGCGACGGATGCCGACGCCACCGCACAGACAAATCTGCAGGCCGCCCAGGCTGCCGTCGCTGCCGCGCAGGAGAAGGCCAACGCCGCCAACGCTGCCGTGGCATCTGCCCAGTCTGCATACGATGCGGCAAACAAGGAGTACAAGGACGCGGCCAGTAAGCGTGACGCCGCGAAGTCGGCATACGAGCAGGCCCAGCAGACCGAAGCCGACAAGAAGGCGGAGTACGACCGACTTGTCGAGGTCCGCCAGCAGAAGAGCAACGAGTTCGATCAGGCTCGTGCTGAAGTAACCGACGCGCATAATGCATACGACGCCGCAAACGCCGAGGTCGATAAGCTCAACCAGCAGATTGCCGACCTCAAGTCGCACATGACCGTTGACCAGGAAGTCATCAGTCAGGGTATGTTCGGCTTCATGAACTACATCATCGGCAGCAGCCAATTCACAGCCACGCAGAAAAAGAACGCAAGCACTGCCGCGTCGATGCTCATGGGGACGACAGAGAAACAGGACTGGTATGATAATTACGTCGATCAGGACATGTCTCGCGACACCAATCCGCTCTCCTTGGAGCAGATGCGTAACGCCCTGACCTACCTCGATACCCAGAACAACCTCCGCAAGGCGAACGGCCAGTCTGAGCTTAGCGTCAGCCTCCGCATGACTGCGGCAGCCGCCCTCAATACATCATATTCATCGAACATCTGGGGACACTCGAACTGCTATTTCGATCAAGGTGAGAATCTTGCAGGCGGCGGCGGGGCATACACCGGAGGCGAGACCGAGGATACGCTTGGCTGGCCATATACCGGTCTCTACACCCAGGAGAAAAAGGCGTTCGATAAGTACGTCGAGCAGTATGGTGACGCACTTGGAAGCCATCGATATGATTCCTACTATATCTACCAGCACTACAACAGCATCTACCATGAGTGCGGGCACTATCTAAACATCATCGATGCCGGCGCGAAGGCTATCGGCATCGCGACCGGTAGCGGTAAGAATACCGATTCCGAGGTAACCGTTTTCGACTATAGCGGGAGCACGGGGCAGAAGGATTTCACTGTTTCCGAGTTCAAGAAGCTCGTCAACGACTACATCGATTCTGCCTATAACGCTGGCGGCACGCAGGCGCAGAAGGCGCAGCTCAAGGAGCTTCAGGGCAAGCTCGCCGAGGCGCAGAAGAACTTTGGAACTACTAGGGAAGCTTACTTCGCAGCTGTAAACGGGCAGGATGCCGCCCAGGACGTTTTCACCGCAGCAGATGTGAACATGAACACCGCCAAGGGCGAGTACGAGAAGGCTAAGTCCGGTACCGCCGCCGCGAAGACGGCATACGACGCCGCGAAGGACGCGCTCGGCGGAATCGACATCGAGTCCCTCAAGCAGAACCTCGATGCCGCCAAGAGCAAGGCCGCTACTGCCCAGGCAGCTCTCGATAAGGCAAACGCCACGCTTGCTGACAGCAAGACGAAGGCAGCCGACGCCGCTGCTCACAAGGCGAAGGCTCGCAGCGCCCGCGATGCCGCCAAGGCAAAGTCCGAACAGGCCAATGAGGCGTATGGCAACGCTACCGCTTCGGTCAAGGACCTTGCCGCCAAGCACGATGCCGCCCAGGCGGACCTTGCGAATAAGCAGGGCTCGCTTGGCGATGCCAAGAAGGCCGACGATGCCGCCCAGACTGGTGTAGACAAGGCCCAGGCCGCAGATGTCCAGGCCGCGACTGCTCTTTCGGACGCCAAGCAGGCAGTTGCCGCCAAGACGCAGGCTGTGTCCGATGCGCAGGCCAAGGCCAAGGCTGCTGAGGGTGAGCTGGCTACCGCGAACAAGGCCTTCGAGCGCTTTGCCGGCGCCCAGAAGGCGGTCGACGACGCCAAGGCCGCCTATGACGCTGCCGTCGCCGGTGTCGCCGATGCCCAGAAGCAGCTCGAGGCCGCCAACGAAGCCGTCGTCGATGCGAATTTCGAGATCGTCAAGGCCAAGGCCGAGCTTGCCAGCGATGAGGCACTCAAGGCCGATCTTGAGGCTGTCGACCACAAGGCATCCCTTGCCGCGGGCACGACGGGCAACGAGAAGCTGGTCAAGCTGAACGCTGCCTACGCTCGCTATAAGGCTGCCGTCGATGCCGCCGCTGGTCTCAAGGCTGCTCTGAGCGATGCCGATGCCAAGCTGTCCGATGCCAACGACGCCTATGCCGCCGCGCTGGCTGAGCTTGGCGATGCCAAGGATGCCCTGGCTGCCGTGCAGGCCGAGTACGACAAGTATCATCCCAAGGCTGAGCCGCAGGCCAAGCCTCAGGTTGCACAGGCTGCTGCAAAGGCTCCTGTCGCCAAGAAGAAGGCCACGTCGGCCGCGCTCGCCCAGACTGGCGATGACTCCGCTCTTGCGGGCGAGGTGTTCGTCATCGGCGGTATCACCCTCGTGGCCGCTGGTGTGACGCTGAGCGATCGTCGTCGCAAGCAGATGTAGCGTTTCGAGCGTAGATTCTGCAACGAACTTCGGTTCATAGCAGGAACGCTTCGATAGCTTAACCGATAAGGCCGGCGCGCTGTTAAACGCAGCGCGCCGGCCTTTCTTTGTTTCGATATCAAAAAGCCCGGTCAGCAGCCGTGAAAGCTACCGGCCGGGCAAGCCGTAGGCAATATGGTTGCTGTCGAGCAGCTGCTCAGCTTAGCCCAGCAGGCTTAAGCCAACAGAGACAAACGCCAGGATAACGCCGACAATAGACTCGCCACCGAGCAGGCCGCTGGCGACAACCAGGCCCTGCTCCTGGAAGGCGGCGTCCTTGGCGGCCTTTTCCTCGTCCGAAAGACCGGCCTCGGCGTCGCGGTGAGCGGCCCACTTGTCGTAGGCGAGCTTAACGCAGGAACCCAGGAAAGCCGTGAGCGACATGTAGAACGGCAGGTACACGCCCAGGCCGATCATCATGGCCGGAATGCCGAGCCAGTACATGACGATGCCGGCGATAAAGCCGCCCGCAAACCACGGCACGCTCGGGATGCCCGAGACCATGGTGGCGACGACGCTTGCCTGCGCGGCCACAAAGCTCTTGTCGGGTCCAAAGGCGTCCGGACCATAGGCGGTTACGAGCGCGACCATGACGGCGGCAGCGACCAGGGCGCCCACGATGCCGCCGATGGCCTGGCCGACCCACTGTGCACGCGGGTTGGTGCCCAGCACGGCGCCGGCCTTAAAGTCGTTCATGACGTCGCCCGCAAGGCCGCACGCTACGGCCACGATGCCGGCGATAAAGAACAGTTTAACCTGCGCGAGCTGCGCGAAGGCAGCCACGATGAGCATAACGATGAGGCCAAAGATCTCCATGGGGTCGATGCCCGTCTGGCCGCAGCTCTGTGCGCTCATGATGGTGGTGACAAAGGTGAACAGCGTCACGATGACGGCCGGGACGGGACCAAGGTCGAGCGCGATGGCGACGATCACGGCGATGGCGGCAGCGCCCAGGCCGATGATGCCGGCGTCGAGTTTAAGGGAGCCCGAGATGAGCGACTGCTCGTCGGTGTCGGTGGAGCTGTCGGCGGCAAGACCGCGGACGATACCGGCGACCTGCGGCAGGATGTCCTTGAGGACGACGGCGACGCCAAAGCCCATCATGAGGCCCATGCCCAGGGACTTGACGATGCCTTGCGCAGTCATAACGTCGAACAGACCGGTAGCGGTGCCGCCCACGATGATGCCAAAGTTGCCCAACAGGGCGCCGGCAAACCAGAAAGCGACCGGGGCGAAGCCCACGAGGAAGCCGATGGACAGCAGCATGGGCGAGTTGTAGATGGCAAAGGTCACGCCGGGGATGTTGAGCGTGCACAGCATGCTGGGCACCACGCCCAGGGCGTCGCGCAGCACGCTGTAGATGCCTGCGATGGCCATGGAGCCAAAGAGCTGCTTACCGGTCTTGCCGCCGGCCTCGGTGGCGCGTAGGGTCTGAGCTGCGGCGTTGCCGGTGGGGAACTCCAGCGCGGCGTCCACGATAAAGTGACGGTGGATGAGCGCGGTGGCCAGCAGGCCCAGGATGGTGCCGGCGAGCGCCACGATAAACATGTCGAGCCAGCTGATCTGGTCGGCATAGCCCAGCATCCAGGCGCCCGGGATGGTAAACGCCAGGCCGCCGGCGACCATGGCGCCCGCGGACATGATGGTGTGGGTGACGTTGGCCTCGTTGAGGCTGGCGTTGCCCATGAGCTTCAGGAAGAACAGCGAGATGACGGCAGCGAAAATGATTGGCCAGGGGAGGGCGCCCATCTTGAGGGCCGTGTAGGCCGAGCTTGCCGTGATGATCACGCAGCCAAGGACGCCGATGACGACACCGCGCAGCGTGAGTTGCCCGCGCATCGAAGCGCGGTTCGAGGGATTGCTCATATAGAACTCCTTTGCGTATATCCGCTTCCCCCGGGAGCGCCGCTACGGATACGGCGCGGGAAGTCGGGTTACCAAGGGCCGCCGCGTGAGCTCGCGCGCGACCGCGCACCAGTATAACCGCAAGCTAGTCATTTTGGGATGACTGGTTTAGGTAGGCGATATACTGCTGGGCAGACGAAAGGAGCGCCGACGATGCTTAATGGGTGCGCATATATATTGACGGTCGACGTGGGCAACACGTTCATTCGCTTTGGCCTGTTTGCCGAGGATTCGGCCGCGGCGCAGGAATGCCCGCTTGCGACGTGCGAGATCACCACGCCGTCGAGCATCACAGCAGACGAGGCGCGCATGCGTCTCGCTCAAGTCATGGCCGCGCTAACGGCCGATGCGGGCATGCCGGGCACACTTGTGCCCACGGCTGCCGTGCTAAGCTGCGTGGTGCCGGCGCTCGAGCGCCCGTGGAAGACGGCGCTTTCCCGCATCTGCACGGGGCGCGTGCTCACGGTGGGGCCGGGCCTCAAGACCGGCATGCCCGTCCACTACGACGACCCGGCCGAGATCGGCCCCGACCGCATCGCCGACGCCGTGGCGGCCCGGGCCGTTTACGGCTCTCCGTGCATCGTGATCGACCTGGGCACTACGACCAATATCGAGGTCATCGATACGCACGGAACCTTTGTCGGCGGCGTCATCGCGCCGGGTCTGGCACTTGGCGCCCGCTCGCTTTCGGCCGCTGCGGCGCGCCTGCCGCAGGTTGAGCCCTCGGCGCCGACACACGTCATCGGCCGCAACACGCGTGAGGCTATGCGCTCGGGCGTGGTTTTGGGCGAGGTGGCCCGCATCGACGGCATGCTCGACATGGTGCTTGCCGAGATGCGCGCGACCAAGGCCGCGGGGGAGGGCGACGTGCCCATAGTCATTACCGGCGACGATGCCGAGGCGCTTGCGTCGCTGGTCGGTCATAGTCTGACGGTCGACGACGCGCTGACGTTGCGAGGACTGGCCGAGCTCTACCGCATCAACCAAAAGCCCCGCCGCGTGTAAAAGTGAGGGCGCCGGTGGGACAAACGCCTCCACCTTTCACCTGCTACAATGGGTCAAACTATTGCGATTTCGGAGGTGTCTGCCATGTCGGACGATCTTCATCAAACCGCGTCGGGCAAGCGTCGCGACGTTATTAGCTGGGACGAGTTCTTTATGAGCGTGGCCATAGCCGCGCAGCGCCGCAGCAAGGACCCCAACACGCAGGTGGGCGCGTGCATCGCCAGCACCAACCACCGCATCCTTTCGGTGGGCTACAACGGTACGCCCTCGGCGCTCAACGACGACTTTTTCCCGTGGGGCACGAGCGATGACCCGCTGCAGGACAAGCATAACTACGTAGTCCATGCCGAAGCCAACGCCGTGCTCAACTACCGCGGCTCGCTCAAAGACCTTGAGGGTTCCACGGTCTACGTCACGCTGTTCCCGTGTCATGACTGCGCCAAAATCCTGGCGCAGGTAGGTGTGGGCGAGGTTGTCTACCTGGACAATAAGTACGCCGACACCGACGACGGCCGCATCAGCCGTCGCATTCTCGACTCCTGCGGCATTAGCTACCGCCAGGTTATCGTCGATGTCCACATTGGCACCGGGGAACAAACTCAGCAGTAGCGGCAGCGTGTGCTAGCGCTGGGCGTCGGCAAAAGCAGCTAAAAAGCCCCGTCCCAAATTGACTGCTCGTGAAAGTCGTGTCCGCGCGCATGGACGGCTCGTGAGCGGGTACACGGCTGTAGTAACATAGCTCTGTCCGCGGGCGTGCCCGCGTTATTGTGAGAAAGGAGCCCCTGTGGCTGTTAACGAAGAGCTGCTTAAGAAGGTTCTTGAGGAGATCCGCCCCAACCTGCAGGCTGACGGCGGCGATATGGAGTATGTAGGCGTCGACGACGAGGGCGTCGTCCAGCTTGAGCTTCAGGGCGCCTGCGCCGGCTGCCCTATGAGCGCACTGACCCTGTCCATGGGTATCGAGCGTATCCTCAAGGAGCATGTGCCCGGCGTTACCCGTGTTGAGCAGATCAATGCCTCCGGCGAGACCGACGATCTGTACGACGAGTACGCGCCGTTCTAAGATCCGAAAGCTGCGGACGGCATACTCCGCATAGACGTTACGCCCAAATATGCGGCTGCGAGCGCAAGGCCCGCGGCCGCATTTGTATGTAGGGAGCAGGGGGACCGATATGCTCAACGACCTCTACCATATGCTTGATCCCGTCGCCATTTCGGCGGGGCCCATCACCATCTACTGGTACGGCTTGGCCTATGTGGTCGGGGCTTTGCTCACGGCGGTCGTCATGTATCGCACGCAGCGCCGTTGGGGTTTTGACATTACGGTCGACGACCTGACGAGCGTCGTGGTCGGCGTGGTCTTTGGCCTTATCATTGGCGCCCGCCTGTTCTACGTCATTTTCTACGGCGACGGCTACTACTGGACGCATCCGCTCGAGATCTTTGCCACCAACGAGGGCGGCATGAGTTTTCATGGTGGCCTGGTGGGCGGCATCATCGGCGGCGTGCTCGTGTGCCGCATGTACAAGCTCGATGCGTGGACTTTGGCAGACCTCGCGGTCATCGGTGCTCCGCTGGCCCTGTGCCTGGGGCGCTGCGCCAACTTTGTCAACGGCGAGCTGTGGGGCAAGCCGACCGATCTGCCCTGGGGCGTGATCTTTGGCGGCACCGCGGGCGATATGCCGCGCCATCCATCCCAACTCTACGAGGCATTTCTCGAGGGCATCGTGCTCTTCTGCATTCTGCAGGTGCTCAGCCGCAAAAAACCGCTGCTGCCCCAGGGTACGTTTATGGGTGTGTTTGTGATGGGTTACGGCATCGTCCGCTTCCTCATTGAGTTTGTGCGCGTGCCCGATGCGCAGCTGGGCTATCTGCTGGGCGGCGTCATCACCATGGGTCAGCTACTGAGCCTGCCACTCGTGATTGCGGGCCTGGCGCTCATCATCTTTGCCCTTCGTCGCGACCGTCCCCAGCGCATCTACCTGGACGCCTAACCACCAAAACCACCGCAAAGGGGCAGGCACCTTGGTGGTGGTTTTGCCGGGCAACGATGACAGAACCGTAACGTTTCCCCAGATAAAACCTGCCAAAATAAACCTGTCCCTTTTTGGCAGGTTTCTAGAAAGGCTATTCGGACTGTGAAGGATTCCGACCTCTCCGCAACGGCTGCGCGTGACGCCGCCCGCATCGTTTGGTTTAAGCGCTATCCCGCCAAACAGACGCTCATCGCATTTTTGCTCGCCCTGCTGGCGACCACGGCGTTTTCCATCGATCCCGCCCCGGTGTCGAGCAACGCGGTCCTGGCGATCGATCCCAAGGCGACGGGCGCGCTCTACGTGTGCTACGAGGTGCTTCTCTCGTTTGCCGGCCACACCGACGCAGTGATGCTGCTCGCGCTTGTCTGTTTGCTCACACTGCCGTTTCGCTATGTGTTCTTTGGCCGCGGTGACGCTTGGCGCCCGTCGGTCGTGCTGCCATCGCTGTTCTTTGCCGTTTGCATGGTGTTCGGCCGTAGCTACGACCTCACCGATTCGGCTGAGATTGTGCTGGGCGACAAGGCACGCGTTATCTGCGCCTGGATTGGTGGCGCGGGCTGGATGCTTCTGGCGATTGTGGCCTTCTATCTGGCTTTTGAGTTTTTGGATTGGTTGGGCTCCCGCCGCATTCCGTTTTCGGAGGCGCATTTTGGCCGCGTGTGGCGTGTTGTCCACGCCGTGCTCTCGGTTCATCCCTTTGTCGGGCCGTTTCTTGTGCTCATGATTGTCTGGGCGCCCACGCTTATCGCCTCGCTGCCCGCCCTCTTTATGGGAGACACGGGCGCGCAGGTCCGCCAATGGTTCAACTACCCCAACGGCACGAGCGATTACCTACGCCTGCTTAACCCCAACGTGCTACTCAACGGACATCATCCGGTGGTGCACACGGCCATCATCGGCTCGTGTGTGCAGCTGGGGCTTTCGCTATTTAACAGCGCCAATGCGGGCCTTGCCATCTACACTTGTGCCCAATTCGTCATCACCGCCGCCTGCATGTCCTATTCCATATCGTCGCTGCGCAAGCTGGGCGTGAGCCTGCCGGTCCGCGGCGTCATCTTGCTGTTCTTTGCGTTTATGCCGATGTTCTCCAACTACGCGGTGCTGCTGACCAAAGATGTACTTTTTGCCGATGCGTTTTTGGTACTGCTCGTTCAGACCGTCAAGCTCGTGGCATGTGGCCTACCCCGTCGCGATGCCAATGCCGAGCGTGCGGGCGAACAGAAGCCCGTGCTCTTTGCGCGCCATGACTGGCTGTTGCTCGTGCTGGGTGCCATGGGTTCCACGTTTTTGCGCAATGGCGGCCTGGTCTTTCCGTTGGCGGCCTGCGTGATTGCGGCGGCGTTTTGCGCCTGGGATGTACATGTCGCTCGTCGTGCGGCTAAGCAGATGGGCACCACGGTCTCATGCGCCACGTCGCGCTTCCGCTGGGTCGGCGTGCTCGCAGTGCTTGCGCTCTGCCTTGTCTCCAACATGTATTTCACCAAGGTATTTATGCCGGCGCACGATATCACGCCGGGCTCCAAGCGCGAGATCCTCTCGATTCCGTTTCAACAGACGGCACGCTTCGTCCAAAAGCACGATGGCCTCAACTCGGGCGTCAACCCCACGGTTAAGGAGGACGGCACCATCGTGGAAGCTCCCTGCGACGGCTTGGTGACCGATGAGGAGCGCGCTGTGATCGATCGCGTGCTTAAGTACGAGAACCTGGGCCGTCGCTACAACCCCGACAAGTCGGATGCCGTCAAAAACTGCTTCAATGAGTACGCCTCGCAGGAGGACATCAAGGCCTATTTTGAGGTGTGGGCCCAGATGTTCAAAAAGGACCCCGAGTGCTATATCTCGGCGCTCGTCAATAACTACTACGGGTACTTCTACCCGAGCGCTCGCGATGCGTGGGTCTACAGCACCGCGCGCAGTGCCGAGATTATGGCGAAGCCCGATAACCTCAAGTACTTTGACTTCCATCCGGTCGATAGCAAGGTCGTGCGCTGGTGCGACCACCTGATTAACCTGTACCGCGTGGCGGTGCAGCGCATCCCGTTTATCTCGCTCACCATGAGCTCGGCCACCTACGTGTGGATCATGATCGTCGTGGTGGTCTACCTGTTGCGCCGTCATTCATGGCGTGCGCTGGCGATCTGGGTGCCGCTGTTGGGCGTGCTCGCCGTGTGCCTGATTGGCCCGTGCAACGGCTCGACCTACATGCGCTACCTGTATCCGGTCATCGCCTGCATGCCTTTTGCCATCGGTGCCACGATCACCCGCAGCGACTTCCTCTGGGCCTAAACTGGTGCATTGGGGTCAGGTTACTTTGCACTAAAGGGTGACATCATCACGACGCCTTCATTTTGGGGTTTATCTCGCAGGCCAGTAGGTATATCATAACGACGTTTGTTTATATCGCCCGAGCATTCACGCTGGGCTTTAGGTCGAAACCGATAGGAGACACGTATGTCCGGACACTCTAAGTGGGCCACAACCAAGCATCGTAAGGGCGCGCAGGACGCCAAGCGTTCCGCCCTCTTCTCCAAGCTCAGCCGCAACATCACCGTTGCTGCCCGTCTCGGCGGCGACCCGCTGCCCGAGAACAACGCCAGCCTCGCCGCTGCCGTCGCCAAGGCCAAGGCTCAGTCCATGCCTAAGGACAAGATCAAGTCCGCTATCGACAAGGCCTTTGGTTCGGGTGCCGACGCCGCCGTCTACGAGAACATCGTGTACGAGGGCTACGGTCCCGCCGGTGTCGCCGTCTACGTTGACTGCCTGACCGACAACCGCAACCGCACCGCCGCCGATGTCCGTTCCGCCTTCTCCCACGCTGGTGGCAACCTGGGCACCTCGGGCTCCGTCGCCTTCCAGTTTGAGCGCAAGGGCCAGATCGTCGTCGCCAAGGAGATCCTGGACGAGAACGCCAAGAAGGAGACCATGATCGCCAACGGTCCTGCCGGTGACGAGGATGAGTTCATGATGGCCATCGCCGAGGCCGGTGGCGAGGACTACGAGGACGCCGGCGAGGAGTGGATCGTCTGGACCGCTGCTAACGACGTCATGGCTGTCTCCAAGGCGCTCGAGGAGCAGGGCGTCCAGGTCAAGGGCTCCGAGACCACCATGGTCCCGACCACCCCGACCGAGGTCTCCGGCGCCGACGCCAAGAAGGTTCAGCGCCTCATCGACCGTCTTGAGGAGCTCGACGACGTCCAGGACGTCTACAGCACCATGGACATGACCGACGAGGTCATCGCTGCCCTCGAGGAGGAGTAGCGCCCGCACGGGTTAAGCCGTGCATATCTGGGCATAATGAAGCGAGCATGCAAGCCTCGTGGAATAGATGAGCCGGATCCGCGTGCGTAGAGCACCGGACCCGGCTCTTTTATAATGATGCGAACCGTTTTGCATTTCGAGAGCCGAGATTTGAAGGGAGCGCCACGTGCGCGTACTCAAACGAGCCCTAGCGATTGTGTATCTTGCCGCCGCCATCGTGGCGCTGGGTACGCTTGTCTGCCAGTTTTGGGGGCCGTATACGTATCGCTTTATGCTGCTGATGCGCGACCCCATGCCGCGCATTGTCGTGACGGCATGCGGCGGAGTTGTGGCGATCGGCGTGCTGGTAAGCTTCTTCCGCCTGATGTTTGCTCGTCGCGAGCCGTCCTGCGTGCATCCGGCGGGGGAGCGCAATATCGAGGTTACCCTTGCGGCGCTTTCTTCGTGCGCTCGCACTGCGGCAGAGCGCGACGATCGCGTGATGGTCGAGCATGTCGAGGCCCGCGTCCAAGGCTCCGACGATTCGCACGTCCGTTTTAAGGTCGAGGCTATCGCGCTTGACGACCGGGACGTGGCCTCCCTTGCAGCCGCGATGCAGCAACGTATCGAGGAGGCCTGCGACACCATGCTCGGCACGCCGGGCACGACCGCACGCGTCCGTTTTTTGCCGTCCAAGACTACCGTCCAGACCGTGGAGGTTTCCGGTGAGTGATACCAATCAAGATAAGACCGCTCGTACGCCGCGCCTGACGATTGACCAGAGCGCCACGCCGGCGAACGAACCTGTTGATTCCAAAGCAGAGGCAACCGAGTTACAAGACGCGGCAGCCGCGGATTTTGACGAGGCTATGGGTCTCATCAAGGGTACGGGCGCTGCCATCTGGAGCTATGCTGTGCGTCATCCCAACACCACGCTTGGCGCCGTCGCTGGCTTTATCCTCGCCGTGTTGGTGCTCACGCTCGGCCTGTGGGACACACTCGTCATTGCATTCTTCGTGCTGATCGGCGCCGTGATCGGCCAAATTCGCGACGGCGAGAACGGGATCGTCAACTTCTTCGGCCGTCTGTTTAGCGGTCGCTAATATGTATTCGACTGTCGCATCCGCGGCAGGCATAAGGAGGAACCATGGCTTTTAATACGAAGGTCGATGTGGCCGATACCGAGCTCGAGGCAGACGAGACCGTCACCGCCGAGGCCGAGGATGTGACGCTCGAGGACGAGGCGCTCGTCGAGGCCGAGTCCGCCGATGACGCGGACGAGGATGATGAGGAAACAGACGAGTCCGAGGACTCGCTGACCTATTCCAACGGTGTGATCGAGAAGATCGTTGCCATGGCCACCCGCGAGGTTCCGCACGTTTTGGGCATGAAGGGTAACCTCATGCACTTTGTGCAGGAGCAGTTTGGTGCCGAGAATCTGACCAAGGGCGTGACGGTTGAGGTCACCGATGACAATCGCGTGGTCGTCAACATCTCCGTCATTATCGAGTACGGCGCCTATGCGCCCGCGATCTTCGACGATGTCAAGGCACGTGTCACCGAGCGCCTTGCCGCGATGACCGGCCTTGAGGTGGCGGGCGTCAACCTGCGCATCGAGGACGTCATCACCCCCGAGGAGTACGAGCACCGCACCAGCCAGCATGAGTAACCTTCCAAAAAGGGACAGGTTTGTTTTGGCAGGCTTTATCTGCGAAAACGTTAAACGGCCGACCGCGCAAGCAAAAGCGTGGCCGGCCGTTATTTGTATGCCCCCCGATGTGGGCATACCGCTCGTCTAACTAGGGGTTGCAATCGTCGCGTTCCGCGTTACCCTAATGGGCGCATTGTTTCCAAATTGTTAACGAGGGGTTGCCGTAATGGCCGACGAGCACGAAACAGAAAGCAAGGCATGGGCGATTGAGGCCGCCGCGGCAGAGGCGGCATCGCGTGCTGCCGAGGAGGTGCATCGTCCTCCCGTGGTGCCGATGGAGCGCGTGGTTGATCGCACCGATATCGAGCGAGGCGAGCGTGTCGGTCAAAAGCGCAGCCAGGAGCCGGGCTTCCCGCGCTTTTTTGCCGAGCTCAATTTGGGCCTGATCCTCACGGCCTTCGCCATCGTTGCGTTTAAAACCCCTAATCACTTTGCTTTTGGCGGCACCTCGGGCGTGTCGGTCATTCTGTCCACGCTGTTCCCGACCCTGCCCGTCGGCGTTTTTATGTGGATTATCAACGCGGTTCTCGTCGTCTTGGGCTTTATCTTTTTGGAGCGCAAGGCAATCCTGTGGAGCGTCTTCGCCTCGTTTGCGCTTTCGGCCTATGTTTCGCTGTTTGAGCTCTTTATTCCGACCGATGTCTCTCTGACGGGTGATATGTGGCTCGACCTGTGCTTTGCCGTCATCTTGCCGGCGCTCGGCAGCGCTATTGTCTTTGACATCGGCGCCTCGACGGGTGGCACGGACATTCTCGCTATGATCCTCAAACGCCGCACCACGCTCGAGATTGGTCGCGCACTGCTGTTGGTCGATATCGGCATCGTGGCCATCGCGGCCTTTTTGTATGGCCCGCGTGTCGGTCTGTATTGCGTGCTCGGCCTGTTTGCCAAGACGCTTGTGGTCGACAAGGCCGTCGAGAGCATCCATCTTCGTAAGGTCTGCACGGTCATTTGCTCCGAACCCCTTAAGGTCGAGGAGTTTATCGTCAAGCATCTCAACCGCACAGCGACCATCAGCCGCGGTTACGGTGCCTTCTCGGGCAAGTGCGTGACGGTGATCATGAGCGTGCTGAGCCGTCGCGAGGCCGTGCAACTGCGCCGCTATGCGCGCGAGGTCGATCCGGGTGCCTTTATCACGATTGTCGACAGCTCCGAGATCGTCGGCAAGGGCTTCCGCGGAACGAACTAGCACAGACGTATTCAACGAACCGCCTGCTGGCGCCGTGTACCTTGCAAATCGGTCATCTTTGAGTATTTGACCCCACATTGGGCAATAATGATGCTAAAGACAACGTTTGCGATCCAAGTGATTCGTTCAAGATACGAAGGGATGATTCTATGTTCTGCTCGCAGTGCGGCGCCCCCATGGGCGATAACGACAAGTTCTGCGGCGTGTGTGGTGCTCCTAATGCCGGTGCCGCTGGCCCCGCTCCCCAGGGACAGCCTCAGCCCCAGCAGTTTGTTCCGCAACCGCCCGTGGCGAATGCGCCAAAGGGCTGTGTGGCTCAGGCGTTCCAAGATATGACCAAGACTCCGGGCGTGCTTCAGCGTGTATGCCAAATCGCGTTTTTGCCGGCGCTGATTTGCGTTGTGTCGGTGCTCGTGTTGTTTATTCCCGTTATTGGCGGCATTGCGGCTGCCATCGGCTTTTTGGCAGCTTGCATTGCGAGCGTGTGCGGTTCCGGCTTTGGCATCGAGTGGGCCCGCGATCTGTCGCTTAAGATCGATGACGGCATGGATCGTCCGCTGATGCGTTCCACGTCGTTTGGTCTCGGAGTCTTTTCGAGCGTTATTTCGGTCGTGCTCGAGGTTATCGCTGCCATTCCCGTTATCGGTGTAGTGCTTTCGCTGGTGGAGGGCGTGGTAATTGGCGCTGCGGGCTCGTATTCTTATTACGGCTCTTATGCGCTCGAGGCTGCGCTGTTTGGCTCGCTTGGCCTGCTTGTCCTGGCGCTAATTGCCTCGGCGATTCTGGGTGTCTTCTTTAAGATGTTCGCCGACATCGCCGTGATGCACTTTGCGGTGACCGGGCGTGTCGAGAGCGCGTTTTCGCTCGATAAGGTCTGGGCGGCGTTTAAGCACAACAAGACCAAGCTGTTCTGTGCTTCGTTCCTTCCCGAGTTTTTGACGGGCCTGGTCGCCAACGTTGTCACATGGATCTTGACGGTCGTCTTTGGCGCCATTGCCTCTGTCGGTATGTATAGCTACTACTATCGTCCTACGGGTATTGAGGCAATTGTTACCGGCGGTGGCGTCACGCTCGCGCTGTTCTTGGGGCTGGTCGCTTTCGTCACCGTATTTCTTACGGTCTTTGGCAAGATGCTCAAGCACCGTGCCGTTGGCTATTGGGCCGCACGCTATGCAAGCGAGTGGGCCGATGAGGATAAGGACGACGTCCTGACTTTTGTGTTGCCCTTCGAGAAGAAGTCCACCCCTTCGGGTTACGGTGCTCCGGATGCTTCGCCGGCACCTGCACCCGCTTCCGCGACCGAGCCTGAGCCGGCGCCCGAGCCTGAGACGGCATCTGAGTCCGAGCCTGCACCTGAGCCTGAGCCGGCACCTGCACCTGAGCCGGCGTCCGAGCCAAGCTCCGACGAGGAGCCTCAGGACGAGTAGCCACGTCGCCTGCTATTTGGGGACTGGGTAGAAATGGTAGAAATAGCGCTTGAAGAATGAGCGGGGGCGGACGTTTCGATACGTCCGCCCCCGCTTTGACATCGCGATGTGGCTATGACTGCGAGATGCCAGCGAATCGATTATTCGTCGTGCTTCTCCTCACGGCGTGCAGCAGCGCGTGCGTCGTGGATGCCCTTGATCGCGGCATGGCGAGCCGTTCGGGCATCATGGATGGCGTCGCGAGCCTCGGCGGTCGTCGCCTTGGCAGAGCGCAACTTGGCGGCCAGATCGGGGTTGGTTTCGGCGACCGCGGTAATCGCGGGGCCGTCGAGCTCCTCTTGCGTGGGCTCGGCCAAAAAGTCGATAGCATACTGGGCGGCCACCATGGAGCCCTTTGCCAGCACGGTCTCGTCGATCTTGTAGAAGCAGGAATGCTGGGCGTACGTGGCGCCAATCTTGGGGTTGCGCGTACCTACAAAGGCGAGCACGCCCGGTACGCGGCGCAGGTACTCCGAAAAATCCTCGCCCGAAAGCGTGCCGCGATAATGACCTTGGCCGGCGGGGCCCAGACACTTAATAACGGCCTGACGGCAGCGCTCGCTCGAGGCTACATCGTTTTCGACCTTGTAGTTGGCGATGGTGTAGTCGGTGAGCTCTGCCTCGGCGCCCAGAGCTGCCGCGGTATGCTCCACGATGCGGCGCATGAGCTCCGGCATTTCCTCGTGGGTCGAATCGCCGTAGGTGCGCACCGTGCCGGCGAGGTAGGCCGTGCCGGCGATAACGTTGCGTGCGGTGCCGCCGTGCAGCTCGCCGACGGTGATGACAGCCGGCTCGTAGGGGCTGATCTCGCGCGAGACGATGGTCTGCAGGGCGTTGACGATCTCGGCGGCAACCATGACGGCGTCGTGACCGCGCTGGGGCATGGCGCCGTGGCACGAGGTGCCGCGTACGTCGATACGGAACCAGTCGGTATTGGCCATGCGCGGACCGGGCTCGCAGCTCACGGTGCCGGCGTCGACCTCACTCCAGATGTGCGCGGCGTAGGCGCCATCGACGCCGTCGAGCACACCCGTGCCGATCATGAGCTTAGCGCCCTGGCCGTTTTCCTCGCTGGGCTGGAAGACGATGCGGACTTCGCCGTGGATGTCGTCGGTCATATGGCGCAGGATTTGCAGCGTTCCGAGCATCATGGCGATATGGCAGTCGTGGCCGCAGGCGTGCATGCAGCCCTCGTTGACGCTGGCGAACTCCTCGCCGGTCTGCTCGGTGACGGGCAGGGCGTCGATGTCGGCGCGCAGCAGGATGCGGCGGCGTGGCGTGCCGTCCTCGCGGTAGGCATCCGACGCGGTACCGCGAAGCGTTGCCACCAAGCCGGTCTTGAGCGGACGCTCGTAGGGGATATTCATGGCGTCGAGCTGGTTGGCGATGTCGGAGGTCGTGCGCTCCTCGGCAAGGCTCAGCTCCGGGTGCTTATGGAAGTGCCGGCGCTGCTTGATGATATATGGTTCAAACTCGGTAGCGATATCTTTGATGGCTGCGGTGACGTCGTCAGCCGCGCGAGCCTCGGTCGCCGCCATAATCTGCTGTGCCTTGGTCTTCGTCATGGTCGATTTGCTCCTTGCTGGGTTGATCGCAAAATCGTACAGGCTCTCTCCAGTATGCCACCTGCCGCTAGGGCTGGTAAAGTTGCCGTTTGCCGCTTGGGGTTTTGTTACAAGGGCGGGGGAGTACACTCGGGGGTGTTGAATTTCCTGCCAGAGATGGGGATGCCCATGCAACATATCGATCGGATTATCCGCTCCAAGAACGTCTTTACCGCGCAAGACGGCATCGATACCACCCGCGAGCTGGCGATTGCCATCGCAGGCGACCGTATCGTCGCAGTCGGTGCGCCCGATGACGTGATCGCCGCCGCTCCCGCCGCTACGTCGGTTATCGACTACGGCGAGCAGTTTGTCTGCCCCGGTTTCCATGACGCTCATCTGCACTTCTTCCATACCTCGGTCGGTTCCTCGCCGTACATGCTCATGGATATGGGCACGTCCGAGGCGGCGCTGGTGCAACATGCGCTCGAGTTTTCCCAGGACCTGCCCGACGACGCTTGGGTTGTGACGCAGGGCTGGCGCGACTACCGTTGGGACCCGCCCGAGCATCCTACCAAGGCGTCGCTCGATGTGGCATTCCCCGATCGTCCCTGTGTTATGTATTCGGGCGACGGGCACACGCTGTGGCTCAACAGCCGCGCACTCGATGCACTCGGCGTCACGCGCGACAGCGAGCCGCCAGCGGGCGGCAGCTACGACAAGGATGCAAACGGCGGGCTCACGGGCATTGCTCACGAGGCAGCTGCTATGCAGCTGCTACCGCGCTGCCTTGAGTGGCTGGGCGAGGATCGCATCGCAAGCGCTTACGCCGATCAAATGAGGCGTATGGCCGAGCAGGGCATCACCTCGATCTGCGATATGTCGCTCATGCCCATGCCGGGCTGCGATTTTATCCGCGACGACGTCTACGACAAACTGCAGGCAGCCGGCAAGCTGGGCATCCGAGCCCATTTGTTTCCCACGCTGTTGGATGACCAGTCGCGCTTGGAAGAGCTGCAGACCCGCTACGCGAACAACGCGCTGCTCTCGGCGCCAGGCTTTAAACAGTTCTTCGACGGCGTGTCGAGCGAGCATACGGCGTATCTCACCGAGCCCTATACCAATCCGCGCTTCCCGGGCGATCAAGGTCGCCTGACGGTTCCTGCCGAGCGCATGCGCAAGCTGGTTCTGGCGGCCGCGGAGCGCGGCCATACCGTGCGCATCCATGTCATCGGCGACGGTGCCATCCATGCCGCGCTTGATATCTTTGAGGAGGCCGCCGAACTGTACGGCCTGCCCCAGCACGGCCATAACACGCTCGAGCATCTGGAGAACCTCTTGCCCGAGGACATCGATCGTCTACGCAAGCTTAACGTCGTTGCCTCGAGCCAGCCCTGTCACATTACACTCGACCCGGGTGGACCGGAGCGCGATCTGGGCCTGGAGCGCAGCCGCATCATGTGGCCGTTTGCGACCTATAAGCAGCGCGGCATCCGCCAAGCCTTCGGCACCGATAGCCCCATCACAGCCGTTACCAGCATGAACGTGCTCTACACGGCCATCACGCGCCAAGACCCTCGCAGCCACTGGCCCGAGGGCGGCTGGCTTCCCAGCGAGCGCATCGATGCGGCTACAGCCCTGCGCAACTACACCCTGGGTAGCGCCTATGCGGCAGGCGACGAGCAAAACCTCGGCAGCTTGGAGCCCGGCAAGTATGCCGACCTGGTAGTCCTGGACCAAAACCCGCTCACCATCGACCCCCAAGAGCTCCAGGCCACCAAGGTTCAGGCCACCTACCTAGCCGGCAACCTGATCTACGAGCGCTAATATTCATGTCGTACCGTTAAACGCGGCTCGTGCAGCCTATTTTGGGATGGCGCTCGAGCCGCGTTTGTTTGCCGATGGGGGTCCGTTGGGAGCGTCCCCGCTCTGCTGGATTTGGGCGCAGGGTGGAGGCGCTGGTGTCCCGCGCGTTCAATTTGGACATCAGCAATGCTGTTTCTTGGTGTTTTGCATACTTCCCATTACAGGATTGCATAAAAAGGCTGGGATGTTCTTCCTGATCCTGATGTACCCCCGCCCGTGCCGTGCAAAAAACGGAGTATTCAGCAACACAAGCCCCGCCGGCGCCGCTGCAGTCAGGTTACGTTGTGGAGATTGACGTCATTTCGGGCTCCGGTGCGACGCGAGGCATGCCTTTTTGTCCTGACGGGGCCTGCCTGCCGACCCAAGTCGCCTGTCGAAGGCGTCTTTGGGACCAATAAGGAATGTCCAGTGCGTATGCAGCCGTCCTGGTCTGCAGAATACTCCCAAAAATGCACGGTGCTCCCCGGGGGACCCGTGCGCGTGGCGAAAACCATGCCCATGTCGCTATCCGCATCGCCATTTTGCTGCACTGACTTTTCTGAATACCGGGCCCGAGTTAGTTAACCTGGCTCCCGGGGCGGACCGGAGGGCATGAAGTTTGTCGCGAGTTCCGCACGCAAAGGAAAGCACTTAATGTGCTTTCCGTCTTGCGCAGGACTGTAGAGCAGCAAACTTCATGCCCTCCGGTCCGCCCCGGGAGCCACTGCCAAGTTATCCCCCGGCATTCAGAAAATCTAAGTGCCAAAAAATAAGATTTTTTGACTCTGTGTTGTATAACCCGCCATTCGTGGGTACCATTCAACGCGTACGCAAACAAAAAGGGTTAACCCGCACGGCTCAACCGCGCGGCCCAAAAAGGAGGAAACAAGCATGTCGTCTTTGAAGCCGCTTGCAGATCGCGTCCTGGTCAAGCCCGACGAGGCCGAGCAGAAGACCGCTTCTGGTCTGTACATCGCCAGCAACGCTCAGGAGAAGCCGCAGCGCGGCACCATCGTTGCCGTTGGCGCCGGTAAGGTCAACGACAAGGGCGAGCGCATCCCCATGGACGTTCAGGTCGGCGACGTTGTCATCTACGGTAAGTTCGGTGGCAACGAGGTCAAGGTCGACGGCGAGAAGTATCTGCTGATGCGCGCCGACGACATCTATGCTGTCGTCGAGGCCTAGTCTCGTCAGAATCTCTGATTCGTCTTTGAACGCGCCCGCCGCATAGGACTCGGAAGCGGCGGCGCGAGTCACATTTCTTTTGGAGGATTACCTACCATGGCAAAGAACATTACGTTCAACACCGATGCCCGCGCTAAGCTTGCCAAGGGCGTCAACACTCTGGCCGACGCCGTTACCGTCACCATGGGCCCCAAGGGTCGCTACGTTGCGCTGCAGCGCACGTTTGGTGCCCCGACCATCACCAACGACGGCGTTTCCGTCGCCAAGGAGATCGAGCTCGAGGATAACATCGAGAACATGGGTGCTCAGCTGGTGAAGGAGGTCGCTACCAAGACCAACGACACCGTGGGTGACGGCACCACCACCGCAACCCTGCTCGCTCAGGCCATCGTCAACGACGGTCTGCGCAACGTCGCCGCTGGCGCTAACCCGCTGGCCATCCGTCGCGGCATCGACAAGGCCGTCAACGCCGCCGTCGCCGAGATGAAGAAGCAGGCCAAGCCGGTCGAGACCAAGGAGCAGATCGCTTCCGTCGGCACCATCTCCGCTGGTGACCCCGAGGTTGGCGAGAAGATCGCCGAGGCCATGGAGGTCGTGGGCAAGGACGGCGTCATCACCGTCGAGGATTCCCAGACGTTCGACATTACCATCGACACTGTCGAGGGCATGCAGTTCGACAAGGGCTATGTCTCCGCTTACTTCGTCACGGACAACGACCGCATGGAGGCCGTGATGAAGGATCCGTACATCCTCATCACCGACCAGAAGATTTCCAGCGTCCAGGACATCATGCCTGTTCTCGAGGCTGTCCAGCGCGCCGGCCGTGGCCTGCTCATCATCGCTGAGGACATCGACGGCGAGGCTCTGCCGACCCTGGTCCTCAACAAGATCCGTGGCGCCCTCAACGTCTGCGCCGTCAAGGCTCCGGGCTACGGCGATCGCCGCAAGCGCATCCTCGAGGACATCGCCGTCCTCACCGGTGGCCAGGCCGCTCTGGACGAGCTGGGCGTGAAGGTCGCTGACATCACCGCCGATATGCTCGGTACCGCTAAGTCCGTCACCATCTCCAAGGACAACACCGTCGTCGTCGGCGGCGCTGGCTCCAAGGAGGCCATCGACGCACGTATCGCTCAGATCAAGGGCGAGATGGAGAACACCACCTCTGACTTCGACCGCGAGAAGCTCCAGGAGCGCCTGGCCAAGCTCTCCGGTGGCGTTGCCGTCATCAAGGTCGGCGCTGCTACCGAGTCCGAGCTCAAGGAGATCAAGCACCGCGTCGAGGACGCCCTGCAGGCAACCCGCGCTGCTGTCGAGGAGGGCATTGTCGCCGGTGGCGGCGTCGCCTTCATGGATGCTGCTCCTGCGCTCGACGCCGTTGAGCTCGACGACCCCGAGGAGAAGATCGGTGTCGACATCGTCAAGAAGGCTCTGACCGCTCCGGTCGCTACCATCGCCAAGAACGCTGGCTTTGAGGGCGCTGTCGTGGTCGACAAGGTTGCCGAGCTGCCCGCCGGCCAGGGTCTCAACTCTGCCAACGGCGAGTGGGGCGACATGATTGAGATGGGCGTCCTCGACCCCGTCAAGGTCAGCCGCGTCACCCTGCAGAACGCTGCTTCCGTCGCCAGCCTGATCCTCATCACCGAGGCTACCGTCTCCGATGTGCCCAAGAACACTCAGCTTGAGGACGCTATCGCTGCTGCTACCGCTGGTCAGCAGGGCGGCGGTATGTACTAAGGCCGACAAGGTCTAGAACTCCCACCGGGAATCCGGGGGCGTGACGGGGGCTTCTCTCCGGAACGTCCTCGGACATGCAAAGAGGCTCCGCATCGCGCTTCGCGCTGCGGAGCCTCTTTGCGTCCTGCGGAATGTTCCGGAGAGAAGCCCCCGTCACGCCCCCGGATTCCCTGCGTTTACGGCCTTGAGGTCGGCGGGCGGAGAAGAACGTGGTTGTGAGGGATACGTGTCCCGGTTGCTGTTTCGCGCTTTGCGCGAAAGGCGCATCACTTTGGGATGGGTGGGAGATGTGGCTGTTGCGGCAACTGATCCCCACCATAAATTACCCTTGGCATACTTGCGCGAAAGCCTACTGGTGCTACACTTGCAATTGCTGTTTCAGGGCGGGGTGGAATTCCCCACTGGCGGTAAATCGGGCGGTGTCAAAGGGACGCCGTGGCGCAGGTGAGATGCCTGCGACCGAGCCGATGAGTCCGCGACCCGTGTGTGCGTTGGTTCGCATGCCGGCTGAACTGGTGAGATCCCAGTACCAACGGTTAGAGTCCGGATGAAAGAGGCAGGTGATCTTAATGTCTGAACAGTCGCAGCATATCCATTTTGAGAACACGAATAGGTGGAGCACCAAACAGCTCGTTACCATGGCGTTGATGTGTGCCTTGGGAGCACTGTTTATGTATGTGCAGCTGCCCATCCTTCCTTCGGCGCCGTTTTTGACGTATGACCCGTCGCTGGTGCCGGCGATGGTGTGTGGATTTGCGTATGGCCCTGGTGCCGGCACAGCTGTTGCCGCCATGGCGATCGTCATTCATGCGCTCACCACGGGCGACTGGGTCGGCGCGCTTATGAACCTGGTCGCTACGCTGGGCTATATTCTGCCTGCGGCGATCGTCTACCAAAAGATGCACACCTACAAGGGTGCCGTGATTGGTCTGGTGCTCGGCGTCATTGCCGCTACGGTGCTGTCCATGGTCGCGAACCTTACCATTGGCGTATGGTTCTGGTATGGCTCGGTCGATGTGATCGCTCCGCTCATGATTCCTGCCGTGCTGCCGTTCAACCTTATCAAGACCGTGCTTAACTCGGTATTGACGCTTGCGGTGTATAAGGCAGTCTCCAACCTCATCACACCTAAAAAGGACCAGGTCAAAGGCCGCGCATGATTGAGTGTCGGGGTGTTTCCTTTAGCTATGACGGCGCCGTGTCGGCACTCGACGGTGTCGATCTGAACATCGAGGACGGGGAGTTTTTCTGCATCCTCGGTGGTAATGGGTCGGGCAAGTCGACGTTTGCCAAGCATCTGAATGCACTGCTGCAGCCCGACGCGGGCACGGTACGCATCAACGGCATGGATGCGTCCGACCCCGAGTTGGTCTACGACATTCGTTCGACCGCGGGCATGGTGTTCCAGAATCCCGATGATCAGCTGGTGGCAACGCTTGTCGAAGATGACGTTGCGTTCGGTCCCGAAAACCTTGGCGTGCCATCGGCGCAAATTGCGCAGCGCGTACGCGAGGCGCTGAAGGGCGTGGGCCTGGTGGGCTTTGAGCACCACGAGACCCATGCACTCTCGGGCGGACAAAAGCAGCGCGTGGCGCTTGCCGGCGTGCTTGCCATGGAACCGCGCGTGCTCATATTGGACGAGGCTTCCTCGATGCTCGATCCGCGTGGACGCAAGGGCCTCATGAAGGCTTGCCGCGCGTTGCACGATCGCGGCATGACCATCGTGATGATTACGCACTTTATGGAGGAGGCCGCCGAGGCCGATCGTGTCGCGGTGTTTCGGGCGGGGCACGTTGCCATGCTCGGTACGCCCGAGGAAATCTTGACGCGGGCGGATGAGCTTGCGCAGCTCAACCTGGATATGCCGGAGTCGTGCCGTTTGGGCATGGCGCTTCGTGCGAAGGGCGTGCCCGTTCACGCGCAGGTGCGCGAGGTGGATATGGTCGCCGAGGTTGCGCAGACTTATGCCGAGCGAAGTGGGGCAGGCACCGTGGGGCAGTCTTCCGCATCCCAGTTGGAAATCGCCGACGGCACTGTTCCGGTAGACAACGAGGACAACGCGTCGGAGCCCGTCATCGAACTATCCCATGTTTCGTACAGTTATTCGCTCAGTCCGCGCGAGCGCCACCGCTGGCACAAGCGCTCGGCCACTGCGGACAAATCGAACAAACAGGCTCTCTGGGGAAACGACCCAAGCAGCCCGTGGGCACTGCGCGATGTATCGCTGACGGTGCGTCGCGGCGAGTTCCTGGGCTTGGCAGGTCATACCGGTTCGGGTAAGTCGACGCTGGTCCAGCATCTCAACGGTTTGATTCGCCCCCAGGAGGGATCCGTTCGCGCGCTGGGGCTCGATCTGTCAAACAAAAAAGACGCCGCTGCGGTTAAGGCCAAGGTCGGCGGGGTGTTTCAATATCCTGAGCGTCAGCTGTTTGCCGAAACCGTGGCGCAGGACGTGGCGTTTGGTCCGCATAACCTTGGCTTGCCGCAAGATGAAGTCGACCGTCGTGTCGAGTCATCGCTCTCACGCGTGGGCCTCGACCTTTCCACGGTCGGCGACAAGAGTCCCTTTAAGCTTTCGGGCGGTCAGCAACGGCGTGTGGCATTCGCCGGCGTGCTCGCCATGGAGCCCGAAGTCCTGGTGCTCGATGAGCCCATGGCGGGGCTCGATCCGGCTGCGCGCAGGGATTTCCTTGAGCTTATCGATCGACTTCACCGCGATGGCCTGACCGTTGTCATGGTTTCGCATAGTATGGATGACCTGGCCAATTGCTGCGACCGTATCGTCGTAATGAACGAAGGTGCGGTGTTTGCCGAGGGAACCCCCGTGCAGGTGTTTGCGCATGCCGATGAGCTCAAGTCGATCGGCTTGGGCGTACCTGCTGCTCAGCGCATGGCGTTGGCGCTCGCGGAAGCGGGCGTGCCGCTGCGTCGCGGCGGGCTCTATACGGTTGAGTCGTTGGCCGACGAGTTGGTAGATTTGCTGATCGGTCGCTCGGACGGTCCTTCTAACGTCGCGGACATTGCTAAATCCAAGACGGTCTCGCGAGAGGAGGGCTGCTGATGGAGGCGTTTTCGTTTGGCAGTTACTATCCCGGCGATAGTGCAATCCACCGCCTGGACCCGCGAACCAAGTTGCTCTTGGGCTTTGTGTTTCTGATCACGACGCTCACGGTCAGTGGCTTCCGCGGACTGGCCCCGGTCGCAATTTTCGTTGTGCTGACCTATGCCGTGTCTCGGGTGCCGGTTCGTCGCGTTCTGTCGTCGATGGCGCCGCTGCTGGCAATCGTCGTCGTGGTCGCGGTGCTCAACTTGTTTACCGATCAGAGTGGGCGCATCCTGTGGCAGCTCGGCTTTCTGCAGATAAGCGAGGGCTCACTGCGTTCTGCCGCCTTTATGGCGTGCCGCCTGACGTTGATGATGGCCGGCATGAGCGCCATTACACTCACCACGCCGACGCTCGACCTCACCGCGGGCTTTGAGCGCCTGCTCGCGCCGTTTGCGCGTGTGGGACTTCCTGCGCACGAGCTCGGCATGATCATGGGTATCGCGCTACGCTTTATGCCGCAGTTTGCCACTGAGATGAAACAGGCGGCCGATGCACAGGCAAGCCGCGGCGCGCGCGTGACGGGCGGTCCGCTCGGCGGCGTGCGTATGCTCGGCAGTGTGGCGATTCCGCTGTTCACGGGCGTGTTCCGCCATGCCGAGACGCTGTCTGCCGCCATGGATGCACGCTGCTATCACGGCGAGCAGGGCCGCACGCGCCTGCATGCGCTTGCATTTGGCCGCGGCGATGCGTTGGCGGCGGTGGTGACGGCGTTGCTGCTCATCTGCGTCATCGTCATCAATCTTCAACTTGTTTAAGCGCGATTCGAGCGCAAGAAAGGGGTCCCTATGACCGACAACGACCGCACGGCTCAGCTTGAGCGCGCCTGTTCGTATCTCAGGCGCATTCCGGCGTGGTATCTGGCCACGACCGATGTGGCCGACGGACATCAGCCCCGCGTGAGACCGTTTTCGTTTGCCATGGTCGATGACGGTAAACTGTGGTTTTGCACGTCGCGCGACAAGGATGTGTGGGCCGAGCTCAGCGCGAATCCCAAGTTTGAGCTCTCGGGCTGGAAGCCGGGGGAATGTTGGATCGTGTTGACCGGCGAGGCCGCACTTGAGGACGACGCAGTTGCGAGCGACAAGGTGCGTCAAGCGGGTTTTAAGCACATGGTGGGCATCGGCGAGGAACACGAGAGTGCCAACGACGGCCGCCTTGCTTTCTTTTCGGTCCGCAACATTGCCGCGCGCTTCTGTGATATCGACGGCAGCGAGGAGCGCCTGGAGCTCTAGCTCACACAAACCAGGCTCTCAAACTGGCTAGTACAGGAGGACACATGGACGGATTGAATACGGTGTTGGAGTATCTGACGTCGGTGCCGGCGTGGTACTTGGCGACGAGCGTGGACGGGCAGCCGCATGTGCGTCCGTTTTCGTTTGCGCAGATCCAGGGCGGCAAGCTGTGGTTTGTGACGGCGCGCACCAAGGATGTGTGGCAGGAGCTGCTGCAGAATCAGCGCTTTGAGGCCACGAGTTGGTGGCCGGGCCATGGTTGGTTGATTCTGCGCGGGCGTGCGGGGCTGGAAGACCGGGCTTCGAGCGAAATGCGCGAGGCCGGATGGAAACATCTTGAGCGCTTGAGCGAGCACTATGAGGGGCCTAACGACCCCACGCTCGTCTTCTTTAGCGTCGAGGATCCCGAGGCTTTTATCTGCAATCACGACGAATGGGTGCCGGTCGAGCTCTAGCCGGCTGGCTCATCCTAACAACTTGGTTTTCGCATGGGCGGGCCCCGTATTGCCCGACGCCGTTAGGAGCGCCGGTCAATACGGGGCCCGCTCCATTTGTCAATTCTTTCAAGCGAATGTGTCGGGAATGTTTCAATGCATGAATATGCAAGCCATTTACGTGTTCATGCATCTTTTGGTGCTAAAGTTTCAACCCACTTCATAACGACCACTGCGAAATGCGCATCGATGCATAAATCGCAGACAAGGAGTCTGATATGTCTTTGAAGGTTGGAATCGTCGGTGCGGCAGGATATGCCGGTGCCGAGCTCATTCGCCTCGTACTCGGCCATCCCGAGTTTGAACTTGTCGCCATCACGTCCAATGCCGATGCCGGCCAGCCGCTGTCCGCGGTGTATCCGAGTTTCGCCGGCGTGAGCGATCTTGTCTTCACGACGCACGATGCTCCCGAGCTTACATCCTGCGACGCTGTCTTTTTGGCCGTGCCGCACACCGCCGCCATGGCGCAGGTGCCCGCCCTGCTTGCCGCAGGCGTTTCCTGCTTCGACTTGTCTGCCGACTACCGCCTGAGCGATCCGGCCGTGTTTGAGGCGTGGTATGCCGCCGAGCACACGAGCCCCGAGCTGCTCAAGACGCGTGCTTTTGGCCTGCCCGAGCTGTTCTGTCGGGACTTGGAGACCGCCGCATCCGACTATGCTGACGGCAAGTCCGTGCTGGTTGCCTGCGCCGGTTGCTATCCCACCGCAACGAGCCTTGCTGCCGCGCCTGCCGTGCGCGCGGGCTGGGTGGCCGAGAGCGGTCCCGTGATCGTCGACGCTATCAGCGGCGTGACGGGTGCCGGTAAGTCCTGCAACGCCCGTACGCATTTTTGCAGCGCGGACGAGAACCTGGAGGCATATGGCGTGGGCAAGCATCGTCATACGCCCGAGATCGAGCAGATTCTTGGCCTGGCCGACCGCATCGTCTTCACCCCGCATCTGGCACCGCTCAAGCGCGGCCTGCTCTCTACGGTGACGCTGCCGCTCGCGCCGCAGGCTCTCGACACACTGACCCTTGAGGACGTCGTCGACCATTACAAGCAGTTCTACGCCGGTCGCACTTTTGTGCGCGTGCTCGATGCCGGCCAGCAGCCCAAGACGGCCTCGGTCGTCGGAACCAACGCCGCCCAGATTGGCCTCGCGCTCAACAAGCGCGCGGGCGTGCTGGTGGCGACGGGCGCCATCGACAATCTGTGCAAGGGCGCTGCGGGCCAAGCGGTCCAGTGTGCCAATATCGTCTTTGGCTTTGACGAGCGACGAGGCTTGCCCACAGTGGCGTGCCCGGTGTAGCACATTCGATTGTTAACGATTTGGTAGTCGGGCATCGAGTGGGGCGCCACTCTTAAGCTGGTCTCATGATTACGACTGGCATGGCGCACCAACCGATGTCCGTTTTTTGTTTGACATAAGGAGTCATAAAGACGATGAATACCGAGCTGTTTGATATCAAGATTCGCGCCGTCGAGGGCGGCGTTACGGCTGCGGCTGGTTTTAAGGCTGCGGGCATCCATGCTGGGTTCCGCAAGAACCCCGAGCGTCTGGATTACGCGCTCGTCGTGCCCGATAAACCCTGTCCCGGTGCCGGCGTGTTTACCACCAATCGCTTTTGCGCGGCGCCCGTGCAGGTGAGCCGTGCCAACCTGGGCGGTGCCGACAAGGGTTACGGAATCATCGCCGGCGTTTCGGTCAACTCTGGCAATGCCAACGCCGCCACGGGTGAGACCGGCCTTGCATGCGCGCGCGAGACGTGCAGCATCGCATCGCAGGTCATCGGCTGCGAGCCCCAGCAGATTCTGGTTGCCTCCACGGGCGTGATTGGCCAGATTCTGCCGATCGACACGTTTGAGACCGCCATTCCTGCTGCCTACGAGGCGCTCTCCGCCCACGGTGGCGCCGATGCCGCTCGCGCCATCATGACGACTGACACGCACTCCAAGGAGTACGCCGTGTCCTATGTCAGCGAGGCTGCGGGTCATGCGGGCAATGTCTATACGGTAGGCGGAATGTGCAAGGGCTCGGGCATGATCATGCCCAATATGGCCACCATGATCGCGGTTATTACTACCGATGCCCCCGTCGAGCCTGCGGCACTTCATGCCCTGCTGCTCTCGACCGTCAAGCAGACCTTTAACAAGGTAACGGTCGATTCCGACACCTCGACCAACGACACCTGCATCATGCTTGCCTCCGGCGCCGCTGCCGCAGATGCCGAGCCTATCGTCGAGGGCCCCGATGCCTTCGACGAGTTGGCATTTGCCGTGCACGAGGTGTGCGAGAGCCTGGCGCGCAATATCGCCGCCGATGGTGAGGGCGCATCCAAGCTTGTTACGGTCAACGTTACCGGCGCCGTGAACGACGAGGAGGCCGATATCGCCGCCCGTGCCGTTGCCAACTCGCCGCTCGTTAAGACCTGCATCGCCGGCCACGACTGCAACTGGGGCCGTGTTGCTATGGCGCTTGGCAAGTGCGGCGTGAAGTTTAATCAGGAAGACGTTTCCATCGACATGATGGGCATGCCTGTCTGTCGCGACGGTCTGACTGTTCCCTTTGATGAGGACGAGGCTCTACGACGTTTCGAGGCGCCCGAGATCGTGATCTCGGCCGACCTGGGCGCAGGCGACGCGGCAACGACCGTGTGGACCTGCGACCTCACGCATGAGTACATCTCCATCAACGGCGACTACCGTTCCTAGATTCCGGGCACGCTGCGCATCTTGCCGCGATTGCGGATAGCGGAGCACGGCGCGATAACGATACGAAAGACGAGGCAGATTATGAAATTCGCACGCGATTGTCGTTCGAGCGAATCCAACGAAGCAACCGCGCAGCTGCTGTTCGAAGCGCTGCCGTGGATTAAGAACCTGACCGGTAAGACGGTTGTTATCAAATATGGCGGAGCCGCCATGGTTGATGAGCAGCTGCGCCGCGACGTGATGAGCGACATCGTTTTGCTCAAGATCATCGGTATGCGCCCCGTCATCGTGCACGGCGGCGGCAAGGCTATCAACGAGGCGCTCAGCCACTATGACATCCCCGTCGAGTTTAAGAACGGCCAGCGCGTGACCACGCCGGCGACTATGGATATCGTGCGCGAGGTACTGGGCGGCAAGGTCAATCAGGAGCTGGTCGCGGCGCTCAACCACCACGGCAACCTGGCCGTGGGCGTGTCCGGTAGCGACGCCGGTACCCTTATCGCCGAGCCACTCGACCCAGAGCTCGGCCGCGTAGGCAAGGTCACGCACGTCAACACCGACTATATCGAGCGCTTACTCGATAGCGAGTACATCCCCGTCATCGCTACCGTCGCGGCGGGGGAGGACGGCGGTTTCTTCAACATCAACGCCGACACCGCCGCCGGTGCCGTTGCCGCGGCGCTCCATGCGCATAAGGCGATCTTTTTGACCGATGTCGATGGCCTGTACAAGGACTTTAGCGACAAGGACTCGCTTATCTCCAACCTAACGCTCGACGAGGTTAACGAAATGCTCTACGGCGGCGAGGTCGATAAGGGCATGATTCCCAAGCTGCGTGCGGCTGTCGACGCGCTTACCGCTGGCGTGTTCCGAGCCCACATCATCAATGGCACGACGCCGCATTCGCTGCTCCTGGAGCTGCTGACCGATGCCGGCGTCGGCACCGTGATCCATTCCACCGAGACGGCTTACGAGTTCGATACGCATCCGCATCCGCTTTCGACGTTTGCTGCGCGTCTGACCGAGAACCTTGACGAGGTCGAGAAGCTTCAGACGGTCTAGCTGACCCGCAGCCGCCCCATTCCTGCGCCCATAGCCCCGCGCCGTCTGGCGCCCAACGAAAGGCATCCCATGTCACTTGCAGCTCAGCAATCGCTTGAATCCCATTACGTTATGCATACCTTTGGCCGCTCTCCGGTCGAGTTTGTCGAGGGTCACGGCATGAAGCTCACCGGCGACGATGGCCGTGAGTACCTCGACTTTCTTGCCGGCATCGGCGTGTGCAGCCTAGGTCATGGCGACCCGGCTGTGCTCTCGGCGCTCGAGGCACAGACCAAAAAGCTCATGCATGTCTCCAATTACTTCTACATTGAGCAGCGCGGACAGGTCGCGGCGCTGCTGTCCAAGCTTGCTAACGACGATGTAGATGGTGCGCGCGTGCTTGCCGATGCCATTGTCGCCGGCGATGAGACCACGGCAGCTGCTCTTGGTGCCCCGGCTGCGGATGAGCAGGTTTGGGAGACCTTCTTTGCCAACTCTGGCGCCGAGGCCAACGAAGGCTCGATGAAGCTCGCGCGCCTGTACGCCAAGCGTGCCGGTAATGGCGGTAACACCATCGTGTGCATGCGCGGCGGCTTCCACGGCCGTACGCTCGAGACCATTGCCGCCACCATGCAGGATTGGCTGCAGGACAGCTTCCGCCCACTGCCGGGTGGCTTTGTGGCCTGCACGCCCAACGATGTCGATGAACTGCGTGCGATCTTTAAGCAGCTGGGCAGTGAAATTTGCGCCGTGATGCTCGAGCCGATCCAAGGTGAGAGTGGCGTGCACCCCATGACCGAGGAGTTTATGGCGGCGGCGCGCGACCTGGCACACGAGGTGGGTGCCGTGCTTATCGCCGACGAGGTCCAGTGCGGCATCTTCCGCTCTGGCAAGCCATTTGCATTCCAAACCTATGGCGTGGAGCCCGACATTATGAGCCTTGCCAAGGGCATTGCCGATGGCGTGCCCATGGGTGCCGTAGTGGCAAAGAAGGAGATTGCCGACGTGTTTAAGCCGGGGGACCACGGCTCGACCTTTGGCGGTAGCTGCTTGGCCGTCGCGGCGTGCGCCGCGACGCTCTCCGCGCTCGTGCGCGGCGATTATGCCGACCATGCTGCCAAGGTGGGCGCCTATATGGAGGCAAAGCTCGCCAAGCTGCCGCACGTGACCGAGGTACGTGGCCGCGGCTTGATGCTCGGCTGTGATTTGGATGATGCCGCGGGCGACGCGCATGATGTTGTTGCCCGCGCGCTGGCCACCGGTGCCGTGATCAACGCTACGGGTGCGCATACGCTGCGTTTCCTGCCGCCACTTGTCTGCGAGGAAGCCGACGTGGACAGCCTGATCGAGATACTGTCGGGTGTTTTGGGCTAACGCGGCGCAATAACTCAATTTTGACCGGGTTCCGGACTGCGGACGTGCCCTATGCGGCATGATTCAGCGGTCTGGAACCCGTTTTGCCTTAGATTTGCTAAGGCAGGGAGACCTGCTGGTCAAAAAACATCAAATATGAGTACTGCTACCGATTTGATAGCAGCAATTTTGGACTAATAAGGCCAGATAGCAAGTCGAAATGGCGATGAAAGCATGATTTTGATCCAACTGTTAGTCCTTATAATGGACATATGTTGCGTAACTTAAGCAAATACTATCTTTTTATATGTTGCAAACAAAGTAGCAGTACTCATTTTTGCCATTTTTTGACCACGGCCTTTGCGATAGATGTGCTGGCGGGTTCGAATCCCTCTGCGATGGGCCCAAAAAAGAAAGGCTCCCATTGCTGGGAGCCTTTCAAATCAGTGGTGGGCGATGAGGGATGTCCGCGTGCGGCTGGCGCCGCCCGCTTCCGCTTCGGGCCTGCGGCCCTCGCGTGCTGCGCTGGAAAACGCTTCGCGTTTCCTCAGCTCCGCACCCTGGCGGGTTCGAATCCCATGCGCTGGGCCCAAACAAAAAACGGTCCCCTTGCGAGGACCGTTTCCAATTCAGTGGTGGGCGATGAGGGATTCGAACCCCCAGCCTTGTGCGTGTAAAGCACCTGCGCTAACCGTTGCGCCAATCGCCCGTGCGGAGAGAGTATAGCAAAACAATCGCCTCATTCACCTCATATCCATTAAAGGTAACTCGCGCGTGTCACAGCGGAGCTGATTCAGTTGAGATTGCCTGAACATTCCGCCCCTCTTTACGCCCTCGGGTATACTCAAAAGCTACTGATTCGATTTGATGCCCAGCAACAGCAGAGGGGATAGTATATGTGCGGTTTTGTCGGTTTTGTCGGTGGGACGGATAACCAATCCGAGGTGCTCACCAAGATGATGGACCGCATCGTCCATCGCGGTCCCGACATGGGCGGTCAGTTTATCGACGGCCGCGTTGCCCTCGGCTTCCGCCGCCTGTCGATCCTCGACCTGACCGAGGCTGGCGCCCAACCCATGGCCAACGAGGACGGTAGCGTCGTCATTGTCTTCAACGGCGAGATCTACAACTTCCAAGAACTCCGTTCCGAGCTCGAGGCCAAGGGCTACAAGTTCCACTGCGGCGCCGACACCGAGAGCCTCCTGCACGGCTACGAGGAGTGGGGCGAGGCCGTTCTCGATCGCCTGCGCGGTATGTACGCCTTCGTCATCTGGGACAAAAAGAAGAACAAGCTTTTTGGCGCCCGCGACATCTTTGGCATCAAGCCGCTCTACTACTATCCCATGGCCGATGCGGGCGACGGCGCTCCGGGCGTGCTCTTTGGTTCCGAGATCAAGAGCTTCCTGGACTACCCGCACTTCCACAAGGCGGTCAACAAAAAGGCCCTGCGTCCGTACATGACGCTGCAGTATTCGGCAACCGAGGAGACCTTCTTCGAGGGTGTCTACAAGCTGCCGCCGGCGCACTACTTTACCGTCGATATCCCGACCGGCAAGATGAACATCGAGCGCTACTGGGATTGTGATTACTCTGCCGTCGAGAAGCCGTTCGAGGAGTACGTCGACGAGCTGGACGAGGTCGTGCACGAGAGCGTCGAGGCCCATCGCATCGCCGACGTCAAGGTCGCGTCGTTCCTCTCCGGTGGCGTCGACTCTAGCTACATCGCCGCTTGCCTCATGCCCGACAAGACCTTCTCGGTGGGCTTTGACTACAAGAACTTTAACGAGACCAACTACGCCAAGGAGCTTTCCGATAAGCTCGGCGTCGAGAACGTTCGCAAGATGATTACCGCCGACGAGTTCTTCGGTGCGCTCGAGGACATCCAGTATCACATGGACGAACCGCAGTCCAACCTGTCTTCCGTGCCGCTGTGGTTCTTGGCCGAGATGGCCCGCAAGGACGTTACCGTCGTGCTTTCGGGCGAAGGCGCCGACGAACTCTTTGGCGGCTACGCCTACTACGAGGATACGGTCCCGGTGCGCAAGTACAAAAAGATGGTGCCGCTGCCCGTCCGTCGCGCGCTCGGTAACCTGGCGCTGCATATGCCGTACTTCAAGGGACATAACTTCCTGGTCAAGGGTGCCGAGATCCCCGAGAAGTCGTTCCTGGGACAGGCTCTGGTATGGCCGGAGCGCGAGGTCGACGGCGTGCTCAAGCCCGAGTACAACACCGGCGACGGCGCCTTCGAGCTCGCTGCACCCATCTACGCACGCGTGAAGGGTCAGCCCGAACTGGTCAAGAAGCAGTACCTGGACATGAACATGTGGCTCCCGGGCGACATTCTGCTCAAGGCCGACAAGATGTGCATGGCACACTCGCTGGAGCTGCGCGTGCCCTTCCTGGACCGCAAAGTCATGGAGTTCGCCGAGCACATTCCCGACCGCTACCGCATCAACGAGAACGGCAACAAACAGGTACTCCGCCACGCTGCCAACAAGTCGCTGCCCGATGAGTGGGCCACCCGTCCCAAGGTGGGCTTCCCGGTGCCGATTGTCTACTGGCTGCGCGAGCAAAAGTGGTACGACTATGTCAAGGAGTACTTCACCGCGCCGTGGGCAAGCGAGTTCTTCAATACCGACGAACTCATGCACCTGCTCGATCTGCACTTTGCGGGCAAGGGCGATTTCCAGCGCAAGATCTATACGCCGCTCGTGTTCCTAGTGTGGTACAAGCGCTTCTTTATCGACGAGGGCCAGCCTTCTGTTCAGGCTGCCTAGTCTCGGCTTACGAACGCCTGCGCGTAACGGCTCCTCCGGGAGCCGTTTTTGCGTGGGTGCGTTTCAGTTACTATAAAAACCGTCCCTGCCAAATGGCTGAGAAAGGTGAAAGATGCACCATTCGGATTCCGCGACCGTGACCACGGTCGATACGCTTGCCAAGCTTCTCGACGTGTGCGGCGAGCTGCGCGCATCAGAGCAGGTTGACGAGCGTGCCGTGACCGGCTGCTCGTTTGATTCGCGCGTGGTCTCGGCAGGTGACGTGTTCTTCTGCAAAGGTGCTGCCTTTAAGCCCGCGTTTTTGAGCATGGCGCTCGATGCGGGCGCCGTCGCATTTGTGTGCGAGGAGCCGCTGGTCGAGTCTCTGGAGCCGCTGCCGCAGGAGAGCGGTGCTGCGATGCTGGTTGTTGATAGTGTTCGCACGGCCATGGCCCTGCTGCCGCCGGAGGTCTACGACCGTCCCGACCACGACGTCAAGATCGTGGGCATCACCGGCACCAAGGGAAAGACCACGGCCGCTTTTATGCTCCAGTCCATCATCAAGGCGGCGGGCGAGTCCTGCGGCATGATCGGCTCGGTGAGTACCGACGATGGCATCGAGTGCTACGAGAGCACCAATACTACGCCCGAGGCCCCCGAGGTCTGGCGCCATATCGCCAACTGCCGCACGTCCGGTCGCCAGTCCATGGTCATGGAGGTTTCGAGCCAGGCGCTCAAGTACCAACGCGTCGAGAATCTGCCGTTTGATGTGGCGTGCTTCCTCAACATCGGCCGCGACCACATCTCGCCGATCGAACACCCCACGTTTGAGGATTATTTTGAGAGCAAACTCAGGATCTTTGACCAGGCAAAGACTGCCGTGGTGAATCTGGGCACCGAAGAGGTCGACCGTGTGCTGGAGGCAGCGTCGACGGCCGAGCGCTTGGTGACCGTTGGCGTCGAGCATCCCGAGGCGAGCCTGTGGGCGAGCGACGTACGCATGGTCGGCTTTAGCATCGAGTTCAACTTGCATGGCCTGTGTGCCGACGAGTCCGAGGCGGGGGAGAAGGTCCTGCTGGGCATCGCGGGCGACTTTAACGTGGAGAACGCGCTGGTCGCTATCGCTGCCGCGCGCGAGATCGGCATCGGTATCGAGGCTATCAAGAAGGGCCTCTCCAAACTGCGTGTGCCGGGCCGTATGGAGGTCGTGGAGTCGAAGGACGGCCGCGTGATCTGCGTCGTCGACTATGCGCACAACCAGCTTTCGTTCCGTTCGCTTTTCTCGTCGGTCAAGCGCGCGTTTCCCGCCAGCCCGGTCATCGCGGTGTTTGGCGCTGCCGGCGGCAAGGCGCAGGAGCGCCGCGAGCAGCTTCCGCGCGAGGCCGCACCGTATTCCGACCTGATGATCTTTGCCAATGAGGACCCGGCTCACGAGGACCCGATGAAGGTCTGTCGCGAGCTTGCCGAACATGTTCCCGACGATACGCCGAACAAAATCATCCTCGATCGCGAAGCTGCCGTGCATGCGGCGTTCAAGGCGGCGCGCGAGGAGTACGTCAACCCCGATGCTCCCACCATTGTCTTGCTGTTGGCAAAGGGTGACGAGGAGCTCATGCACGTGGGCGACGAGTTCGTGCCCATCGAGAGCGACCTTTCGCTGGCCAATCGCCTGATCGATGTTACCCAGTTTGACTAATGAACCATGATGGCGGCGGCGCCCTGAGTGCGCTGTCGCCATAAGCGTGTTCCCTCAATCAAAACATGCCGTCCAAGTCCAAACCCTTCTACGTAAACGGAGTAACCATGTCCCACAATACCCTGCCGACCGTCGCCGAGCTTTCGGGCGAGATGCGCGAGCGCTTGGCCAAGGTCAAGTACGTCTTTACCGACCTGGATGCCACGATGCTTGCACCCGGCTCGTGCGTGCTGCGCGACAACGACGGCAACCCCTCGACCAAACTCGTCGAGGCCGTCGTGGCGCTCGCTCGCGCTGGTATTCAGGTGGTTCCCACCTCGGGCCGCAACCGTACCATGATCCACGAGGACGCGCGCGTGCTCGGCCTTAACTCCTACATTGGCGAGATGGGCGGTCTGGTTATGTACGACCTCAAAGCCAACGATTGGGAGTATCTGACCGGCGACATGCCCTACGACTCCTCTTGCGGCCTCACGCCGCACCAGGTGATCGAGCAGACCGGCGTGTGCGAGAAGATCCTCGCCCGCTGGCCGCACAAGATCGAGTATCACAACGACATGTCGACCGGCTACAAATACCGTGAGGTCACCGTCGGCATGCGCGGCGATGTGCCCGACGATGAGGTTCAGGCCATCCTGGACGAGGCCGGCTGCGGTCTGATCTGGGCTTGCAACGGCCATCTGACTCACCTGTCCAAGCCGACGACGCTCGAGCTCGATCGCGTCGAGGACGGTCGCGCATTCAACATCAACCCCGCGGGTCTCAACAAGGGCGTTGCCATCGCGCGCTTCTGCGAGCACCTGGGGATCGAGCGCGAGGAGACGCTCGCGCTCGGCGATTCCGAGTCCGACTTCTACATGGCCGATCACGTGGGC
>CAUAEH010000003.1 GCA_958427975.1 uncultured Collinsella sp.
AACGGCTTCGAGATTGACGAGCTCAACGAGAACCTCGAGGACATCCTGCACGAGGTGGAGCTCGAGGCCGCCAAGATCGGCGAGGGCAAGACGCACTTTAGCCTGCTCGACAAGATCGTCGACGGCAAGCTGCATGTGCAGCAGGGCGTTATCGCCGGCTGCTCGGGCGGCAACTACGACTCCGTGGTCCAGGCTGCCCGCGTGCTCAAGGGCGCTAACACCGGCTGCGGCGAGTTCTCGCTGTCGGTCTATCCCACAAGCCAGCCCGTGGCGCTCGAACTTACGCGCCGTGGCTACATCTACGATCTTATGGAGGCCGGTGCGATCGTGCGCACGGCATTTTGCGGCCCGTGCTTCGGCGCCGGCGACACGCCTGCCAACAACGGCCTTTCGATCCGCCACACCACGCGCAACTTCCCCAACCGCGAGGGTTCCAAGCCGGGCAATGGCCAGTTGAGCGCCGTGGCCCTGATGGACGCCCGCTCCATTGCGGCGACGGCTGCCAACGGCGGCGTCCTGACGCCGGCGACCGATTTGCCCGAGGAGACTTGGGACGAGGCCTGCGAGTACACCTTTGACGACGCGCCGTACAAAAAGCGTGTGTACTGGGGCTTTGGCAAGGCGGAGCCTGCCGACGAGCTGGTCGAGGGTCCCAATATCAAGCCGTGGCCCGCGATGGAGCCTCTCGGCGACGATATCCTGCTCAAGGTGTGCTCCAAGATCATGGACCCGGTCACCACGACCGACGAGCTCATTCCTTCGGGCGAGACGAGCTCCTTCCGCTCCAACCCGCTGGGCCTGGCCGAGTTTACTCTCAGCCGCCGCGATCCGGCCTACGTGGGTCGTTCCAAGGAGGTCGACGCGGTGGAAAAGCGTCGCGTGGCCGGCGAGGCCGCGGGTGACCTGGCGGCGCTTGATGCCGAGCTTGCGGGCGTGTTTGAGGCACTGGCCGGCGCGGGTGTCGCTGCCGACGCCAAGGCGACCGAGTACGGCTCCATGCTCTATGCCAAGAAGCCCGGTGACGGTTCTGCCCGCGAGCAGGCCGCGAGCTGCCAGCGCGTGATTGGCGGCCTGGCCAACATCGTCCACGAGTATGCCACCAAGCGCTATCGCTCCAACGTGATGAACTGGGGCATGGTGCCCTTCCAGATGGAGGCCGAGCCTAACTTTGAGGTGGGCGACTACGTCTTTGTGCCGGGTATCCGTGCCGCGCTCGATGGCGACCTGAAGGACATCGCCGCCTACGTGGTGCGCGCCGACGGCACGGTCGAGCAGATTGAGCTCTACATTGCCGACATGACGGCAGAGGAGCGCGCCATCGTCAAGGCCGGCTGCCTGATCAACTACAACAAGTTCAAGGCCGCTGCCGAGTAACGTTGCTGTACGCCCCGGACACACCTTTCCCTCGTGCTCACGCGCTTCGCGAGGGTCGCCCGAGGGAAAGGTGTGGCCGGGGCTACCGCGACGTTCTCGTTGGGTCTTGAGGGGCGCTAATAATTGACCGGGACCACCGCAAAGTTGCCTGCCCGGCGGGACCTTATTTCGATGGGGTCCAGGTTATTTCATCGTCAAATAGCCAAGTGCGTGACGAGCCACTGTTGCGCGCTGTCTGCGGATCGGGCTCGCAAGTTTGTTCGTAGGCATCTTCGGTACACCGATCCATAAAATCGACGACTGCCGTCTGGTCGCCCTCCATGACGTAGATTACGTCGCCATCCGAGATATAGACCCCCGGTCCTTCATTGTCCACGTAGCCGGGGTCGTATGAGACGTTGCACAATCTGCTCCCGTTTGCCGCATCGAGCTCAAGGGTCGAATAATACCCGCCAACCATTTGGCCATTCTTGGCTCGATATATTGCGGCGCCGTACCATCGCTTAAACGTCTTGCCTTTGAGTAAACTGGTTGCCTTGCCGATAAGCTGCTCATCTTGGGTATAGCGCGTGGCTCCAAGTTCGATTCGGGGATAGTTACTGACCCCAAGCGCTGCGGGCGTACCGTCGAAATCGACGGTGATTGAATCGGGTTTGATGATATCGGTGAGGATTTCGATGGGGTAGCTTACGGTTTCAACCGCCGCCTGCGTTGCCGAGGCAGGGAGAAATGCGAGATAGATAATGCCCACGCCGACTGCGGTAATTGCAAACGCTAAGACGAGCAGGCCGATATAGGTGGAGCGTTTCACGGCGGGTACCTCGCAAACAGTATGCATTCATTAAGATAAGTGATACCAGCTTACGACAATATTCAAAAGAAAGCGATCGGTCGAAATGACGGGGCGAAAAGGCCCTATTGGGCTTCGATTTGACCTCTAATAGAAGTATTTGCCCCACTCATTCTGGGCGTGAGGTCAATAATTGAGTCCACGAGTTTTGAGCGATACTCTTCTCACTAAACTCACTATTTTCACTATAAGCACTATAAATACGATAGGGGGACGACGAGAACAATGTGACGTGCGATAGCTAAGCCGTTTAAGCCGGACTTTGACCTTGAATCTCTGCCTCTATCTGTGCGAACGGGCTATTGTCGGTTCTCGATTCCATCGCTGCGTTCTCGTTGGGTCTTGAGGGACGCTAAGAAATGGACTTGCTTGATGCCGCCTCTGTTATCGGGGCGGCTTCTTTTTGTCGAAAACCGCCACAAAGGGGACAGGCGCCTTTGTGGCGGCTCGATTTGTCTTAATCTGTAACACCTTGGCCGCTAAAAGTGGGCCTGGTGTTACAGATTTAGATTTTCGATTCGGGTGTCTTCTGTTCGTCTCGATTTGTAACAGATAGAGCTCTATTTGCCGAGTAGATGTTACAGATTGAGACAAACGGGTGCCGCTGAACAATTCGTCTCGATTTGTAACATCTGGAGCCAGAAACGGTCGATAGATGTTACAGATTGAGACGGTAGCGCACCTGTGCGGCGGCGGGCCGACATCTTTACCCCTATCTTTCAATCACTCAGAAAATCTTATATATAGAGACTTAGATTTGTGTATAAGATCGCGCAAAGCTGGCAACAATACTTCTCGAACAACGTGAAGCCGCCCCGTAGGGCGGCCACCCCAAGAGAGGTGATTCCATGAGAATCGATAAGCTAGCAATGACGTCGCGCGAGGCGCTGCAGACCGCCATGAGCACGGCTGCCGATGCGCAGGCCGGCGCGGTGGAGCCGATTCATCTGCTGTCTGCCCTGCTCGGTGCCGGCGAGCGCAATATCTCCGTGATCATCGAGCGCATCGGTGCCGACCCGGCTCAGCTCGCACGCTCCACACAGGATGCCATCGACCACGCGCCCAAGGTTTCGGGCGAGGGCCAGCAGATGGGCCTGTCCAACGAGCTCGTCCGCGTCATCGAAAAGGCCGAGAAGAAGGCCACCAAGATGGGCGACAGCTTTGTGGTGACTGAGCATCTGCTGATGGCGCTTGCCGAGGACAAGGGCGAGGCGGGCCGCGTACTGCGCGACGCCGGCGTCACCAAGGAGCGCATCGAGCAAGTCTACGAGGAGCTGCGTGGCGATGACCGCGTGACGTCTGCCGAGGACAAGACTCAGTTTGAGGCACTGGAGCAGTACGGTCGCAACATCTGCGATCTGGCCCGCGCCGGCAAGCTCGACCCGGTCATCGGCCGTACCGATGAGATTCGCCGCACCATCCAGGTCCTGTCCCGTCGCACCAAGAACAACCCCGTGCTCATCGGTGAGCCGGGCGTCGGCAAGACGGCCATCGTCGAGGGCATCGCCCAGCGTATCGTGGCCGGCGACGTGCCGAGCACCCTGCGCGACCGCGACCTTATCGAGCTCGACATGAGCGCGCTGGTCGCCGGCGCCAAATACCGCGGCGAGTTCGAGGACCGCTTGAAGGCCGTGCTCAAGGAAGTGCAAAAGTCCGAGGGCAAGGTCATCCTGTTCATCGATGAGCTCCACACCATCGTGGGCGCGGGTGCCACCGAGGGCTCCATGGACGCCGGCAACATTCTCAAGCCGGCGCTTGCCCGTGGCGACTTGCACGCGATCGGCGCGACCACGCTCGACGAATACCGCAAGTACATCGAAAAGGATGCGGCGCTCGCGCGTCGTTTCCAGACCGTGATGGTGAGCGAGCCTACCGTCGAGGACACCATCTCGATCCTGCGTGGCCTCAAGGAGAAATACGAGATCTTCCACGGTGTGCATATCACCGATAGCGCGCTCGTGGCAGCTGCCGACCTCTCCGATCGCTACATCGCCGACCGCTTCCTGCCCGACAAGGCCATCGATTTGGTCGATGAGGCGGCAAGCCGCCTGCGCATGGAACTCGACAGCATGCCGGTCGAGATCGACGCCACCACGCGTCAGCTCACTCAGCTGCAGATCGAGGAACAGGCGCTCATGAAAGAGACCGATGACGCCTCCAAGGAGCGTCTGGAGGCCCTGCGCCAGGAGATTGCCGAGGTTCAGGAAAAACTCAACGTGCAAAAGGCCGGCTGGCTCAACCAGAAGAACGCCATTGACCACGTGCAGGAGCTTAAGAGCCAGCTTGACGAGGCCAAGAGCGAAGAGGAGCGCGCGACGCGTAACGGCGACCTGGGCCGTGCGTCCGAGCTGCGCTATTCCGTGATCCCGGGTCTGCAGCAACAGATTCAGGATTCCGAGGCTGCGCTCGAGGCACAAAAGCGGCAGGACGGCGAGGGCCTCAACGAACAGGTGACCTCCGATGAGATCGCCGAGGTCGTGAGTGCCTGGACCGGCGTGCCCGTGTCCAAGATGATGCAGGGCGAGCTCGACAAGTTGAAGGGCTTGGAGGGTGAGCTGCATAAGCGCGTCATCGGCCAGGACGAGGCCGTCTCCGCCGTTGCTGCGGCCGTGCGCCGCAGCCGTGCGGGTCTCTCCGATCCGGACAAGCCCATCGGCAGCTTCTTCTTCCTGGGCCCCACCGGCGTGGGTAAGACCGAGCTCGCCAAGGCTCTAGCCGAGTGCCTGTTCGATGACGAGCGCGCACTCGTGCGTATCGACATGTCCGAGTACATGGAGAAGTTCAGCGTCCAGCGTCTGATCGGTGCGCCCCCGGGATACGTGGGATACGACGAGGGCGGCCAGCTCACCGAGGCCGTGCGCCGTCGTCCGTATTCCGTGATCTTGCTCGACGAGATGGAGAAGGCTCATCCGGATGTCTTTAACGTGCTGCTGCAGGTACTTGATGACGGTCGTCTGACCGATGGCCAGGGTCGCCAGGTGTCCTTCAAGAACACGATTATCATCATGACGTCCAACGTGGGCTCCAAGGCCATCGCCGATCTGTCCGGTAAGGACGAGGAGGAGATGCGCCATCAGGTCGACGCTGCCATGGCTCAGACCTTCCGCCCCGAGTTCCTCAACCGTATCGACGATATCGTGGTGTTCCATCCGCTCGGTATGGCGCAGATCGAGAAGATCGTCGACATCCAGCTCGCCGACGTCCGCGCGCGTCTGGCCAAGGAGCGCATGACGCTTGCTATCACCCCGGCGGCCAAGCAGATGCTCGCCGTGGGCGGCTTGGACCCGGTCTTTGGCGCCCGTCCGCTCAAGCGTCTGGTTCAGCGCGAGGTCGTGGATGCCATCGCCGCCGCTATCATCGACGGCACGGTGCGCGAGGGCGATCAGGTGACGGTCGATGTCGACAAGGACGGCGGCTTTACCGTCGTGTGCGACAATACGCCGGCGGCCACCTACGAGGTCCCCGACGCCGAGTAGATTTTGGGGCAGGCTTTAAACCGCCCCTCATCGCAAAACGCCAAGGGTGGCGGATCCAATTGGGTCCGCCACCCTTTTTCGTGCGACAATCGATAATGTTGAACGGATGCGATGCAAGGAGCTATGCAGATGAAAGACGGGATCAAGACAAGTGCGCCGGCGACCGATGCCGCACCCGCCACACCCAAGCCTGTGCCTAAGCCGGCACCCAAGCCGCGCGACCCCTACATCCGTGCCGAGAACGAGGACGATGACGGCTACGATCCCTACAGCGACCGACGCCCCGAGCGCGAGCCGATGTTCGAAGCCGATCCGTGGCGCTGAGTGCCACCCAAAAGGCCACCAATAAGTTGCGGTGAAATAGGGATTGTTTTGCGGTTTGACCAGCAAAAACAGTCCCTATTTCACCGCAACTGCGTTAGGGATGGGGTGTTGGGCGGCTGTCTTCGGGCCAGCTAGTCCTGGGCTTTGATGCTCGGCAGGAGAATCTGGGCGAGGTAGTCGGTCTCGAGTTTGGTCGCGGCGTCGGCCTTGCCGTCTTTACCGACCAGGTCGTTTTTGATCTGGCTGTATGTGTAGCGGTTGCCGGTCGTGAGCTCGACAAGCTCAATCGCCGTATCCATGGGGTAGGTCGACACGGGGTTCTGCGTGTGTCCATTAACGGTTTGCGGAATCACGTACGGATAGACAGGGCCGCTGGCGTAGACGGTGTAGCCGTTGCCTAGGCTGACCGTGCCCAAAACCGTATCGCCGTCGTCGGGCGTAAAGGTCTCGCCATCGCGCACCGCGACGAGCGTCACGAGCGGTGTGTTGGTGTCGCCGTCCAGATAAATGCACAGCGTGTTGCCGTTCTGCCAGGTTGCGACCTTGCCATACCACTCAACCGGAATATCGAGCTGATACAGGTTCGTCGCCTTGTGCCGAGCGTCGGCATCGCGGGCGGACTGAGCCTCGCTTGCGCTTACGGCGTTGGCGGCGGCATCGCGGCGCGTAATTGCCGCCTGCTGGAGTATCTTTGCCGCGGCGGAGCTCGCACCGCCCTCTTCGGCATACTTGGCGGCGGCATCGATCTGGTCGTCAGTCACCGTGTCGGCCGAAGGCACCTTGAGCTTAAAGGTGGCCTGGGCACTTAAATCCTGTCCATCGCTCTTAACGGTGACCTGCGTCTTGGTGGTCGGGACGGTATAGATGGTGCCGTCGGCCGCGATGGGGGAGGCGGCGATGGAGAGCGTGTAATCGCCGGGCAGCAGTTTGATGCCGCGGCCGTGCTCGTCAACATAGAGCGTTTCGCTCACGGAGGAGCCATCAGCGTCCTGACCGCTTACCTGTACGGGAATCTTGGAGCCGGTGGAACAGTCGAGGCCCGCGGCATGCACGCCAATCTGCACTGACATCATCGTGTGGGCATTGGCGGCGACAGCGGCAGCCTGCTCTTGCTGATATCCGTTCCAGGCAGCATAGCCTGCACCGCCGGCGACGAGCGCGACGGCCACGACACCGGCGACCATCAGATTGCGGCGCTTGGGCGACATCTTGCGATGGCGAACCTCGGCCTCGCGTGCCGAGGGAACGGACGGCAGGGGAATATCGCCCATGGCGATGGTCTCGTCCACGGCTGGTGCGGAACCCAGGCCAGGAAGCTCGCGGGTCAGCGAATCCTCGGCCGGCAAGCTGTCGAGCAAGACGGTTTCCTCGCCCGTGTCGGATTCGGGCTGGTTGTCGGCCTCGCTTTCGGTGTCTTCGTGACCTGCCTCATCTTCGGCGGGCTCAACGTCGCCTGCATCCTGATCATCGGGCTGTGCCTCGATTTCCGGTTCATCCTGCACATCAACGCTCGAATCGTCAAACGCAACATCGTCAAGCGAAATCCGGTCTAGGCTCTCCAGGGCCTCGGCACACGCTTCTGCATCTTGGGCCGCATCCTCTTGGCCCATCGTCTCATCTTTCATATATCCCCCAAGCTCAATATCGGGACAACACTGTACCCAAAAACGGGACCCCATAGAGCCGCCGCATGATTTGAAATCCGATTTTATATATGCGTATGTTTTTGAATAGATGAATAGAGACGCAACGACAAAAGCCCCCGAAAAGCGAGCGAAACGCTTTCCGGGGGCTCTGCGAGACATTGGATGAAAATCCTGACGGGCGGGCCTATGCCCAACTGCCAACAGCGACCAACACGTTACTCGGCGTGCGCGTAATCAACCTTGGCGCGGCGAGCGGTAGCCTTCTCCCAATCGCTGGTGCCCTCAAAGACATCCTGCTTGTAGGGATTGCGGCCGAGTTTCTTGGCGCGGTAGGCGATGTAGATGATCGCGGCGACGTTGGCGACCAGCGCGGCGATCGAGACCGCGGTAGCGGCACCGGGGTCGAGCGTGGAGTGGGTCACAAAGATGGACTCCTCCTGGAAGTAGGGGAATACCTGGGCAAACATGCACCAAATGGCCAGCGTAAAGGCGCGGTTCTGGATCCAGCCGCCCTTGTTCCAGATAAAGGCGGCGACGGTGGGCGCCAGCAGCAGCGCAAAGCCGCAGAACCAGGAGTGGGTGGGCAGGCAGTTGTAGGTGTAGCAGAAGTTCCAGATATCGTAGGCGATGATGTAGACCCAAGTCATGTCGGGCCACAACATGTCGGTCTGATCCTCGGAGGCGTAGACGCTCCACCAACCGGTCATGCAGAAGATGTTGATGAGACCGGCGATGCCGTTGAACACGTTGTTCCAGCCGGCAAGCTGCGTGGCACCCTCGGAGGTGACCCAGGTGGACTGGCCCAGGACAAAGAAGTGATAGGCGCTCTCGAAGTCGGACACGACGGCGATCATGATGTTGATGGCGACGATCACAAACGGCCACGCGCGGAACCAATGCGCCTTGCCGATCTTGCCCCACTGGTACTTAATGGCAATGAAGCCCCAGCAACCGGCCAGCGCCGCGTACACCTTGGCGTAGTGGAACCAGCTGTTCTGGTATACATGGGTGGGGTTGGTGAGCGCCCACTCGGCACCCTGCGAGACGCCGATGGCGATGGCGACGCAGTAGATGGTCATGGCCAGCGGAGCCACGCCAAAGATGATTGCCGCGCCCAGCTTGGTGCGGCGGCCGACCTCGTTGAGCACGATCAGGCCAATAAAGACCATGGCCCAGCCGGCCCAGTGGATAAGGGTATCGCTACCCCAAACATCGAACAGCATGCTGCTCTCCTTTCACACGCCCGCGGCCCCTCTTCTGATCGCGGGCAGTTTGGCCAAATGTCGTCAGTTCTGGGGCTTGCGCTCCGGATACTTAGCGGTATAGCCCTCGATGTGGAGTGTCGAGGCGATGATTTCCTTGACCGTCTCGTCGGGCACATCGGGGTGCGTGCGGATATACATCAACAACCCCATGATGAGGGTGTAGAACGTCTCGTAGACATGGTCGATGCGTAGCTCATGATGGGCGACAAAATCCACTACGGTGGTGTCGCAGATATACTGCGCCACGCGCTGGACTACGTTGTGCAAAAAGCCGCCGTAGAGCGCGCCGCTGCTCGAGGTAAGCGTGCTCGGCAGCTCGTGGCCGCTGGCGACCAGGCGCTTAAAGAGCGGGGCGACGGTGTCGAGCGCGCCCTCGATATCACCGACGGTGCGGTCGGCGTTCCACCGCTCGAGTTCGGAGATAAAGCCGTCGATCGCCTCGTCCATAACAGCGGTGACGGCGGCGTCCATGTCGGCGAAGTAGTGGTAGAACAATGAACGCGTGCAGCCGGCTCGCTTGGTCACGGCCGATACCGATAGGTGGGACACGCCCAGCTCGGAGCTTACGGTGCGCACGGCATCGAGGATCTCGCGACGGCGTTCGTCGCCCGTCAGGCGCTTTGCCGCGCTATCGGATGCGGGGACGGCATCGACCACAGAGGTACCTGCTGTGTTGTTGCCCATGTTTTGCCGCCTTTCATCCTCTTTTGCCTGACCGTTCGCCTAACAGTCTTGAATATTGTTGACGGTTCGTCAATACTATTTTTGACACAATGTCAACAATGGCGGGTGAACGGCATGGGGGCATGCCCGGCCTGCAAAAAAAGAGGGGCGCCGCGGTCCCGCCGGGCTGTGGCAAGAGAAGGGACAACCATGATTCTCAACGGACCGGGGATTAGCTACACCGAGCCCGATATCGGTTCGGAGTTCGTGCCGCCGCTGCCGGAGCATCCGCGTGAGGCCATCGTCAAGCTGTGCGAGCACTGCACCAACCGCCTGCTGCATCGCGACGAGCTGCTGGGCTACGAGTACTGGTCGTTTGCCGAGGCCGCGACCGACGAGCAGGCCGAAGTGCTCTGCAAGATGAAGATGCGCCGTCCCTACACGCTGCCCGAGATGGTCAAGCTCACCGGCATGCCTGAGGCCCAGATCGAGAAGATGCTCGACGACATGAGCTACACGGGTCTGCTCGAGTACAACTGGGAAAATCCCGAGCGCGCCAAGCAGTGGGTGCTGCCCATGCTGGTGCCGGGTTCCGCTGAGTTCCTCAACATGCGCATGAGCCAGCTCGAGGAGCACCCGGTCTATGCCAAGTTCTTTGAGCAGGCGTCCAAGGGACCGCTGTCCAAGGCCACGCCGATGGTGCCGCCCGGTGGTGCCGGCATCGGCATGCATGTCATTCCGGTCGAGAAGGCTATCGATGCCGCGAGCACGTCGGTGCCGATCGAGCATATCGAGCATTGGCTCGACAAATACGATGGCAAATATGCCGCCAGCACCTGCAGCTGCCGCGCGAGCCGTCGCGTGATGGGTGAGGGCTGCGCCGACGACCCCGCCGACTGGTGCATTGCCGTGGGCGATATGGCCGACTACGTGGTTGAGACCGATCGTGGCCATTACGTGACCCGCGACGAGGTCTACGACATCCTGCGCCAGGCCGAGGACAACGGCTTCGTGCATCAGATTACCAACATTGACGGCGAGAACAAGATCTTCGCCATCTGCAACTGCAACGTCAACGTGTGCTATGCCCTGCGCACCTCGCAGCTGTTCAACACGCCCAACCTGTCGCGCTCGGCCTATGTCGCCAAGGTCGAGAAGGACAAGTGCGTGGCCTGCGGTCGCTGCGTTGAGGTGTGTCCGGCCGGCGCCGCCAAGCTCGGCCAGAAGCTCTGCAGCAAAAAGGCCGGCGGACAGGTGCCCGAATATCCGCGCCAGGAGCTGCCCGACGCTACCAAGTGGGACCACACCAAGTGGTCGCCCAACTACCGCAACGACAACCGCATCGAGACGCATGAGTCCGGCACCGCTCCCTGCAAGACGGCCTGCCCCGCGCACGTTGCCGTTCAGGGCTATTTGAAGCTCGCGGCTCAGGGTCGCTATGACGAGGCCCTAGCACTCATTAAGTGCGAGAACCCGCTGCCCGCTATCTGCGGCCGTGTGTGCAACCGCCGCTGCGAGGACGCCTGCACCCGCGGCCGTGTGGACGCCGCCGTGGCCATCGACGAGGTCAAGAAGTTCATCGCCCAGCGCGATCTGGATGCCGCGACTCGCTATGTCCCACCTGTGGTGACCCCGACGCGCGCTGGCGGCTTCAATCAGAAGATTGCCATTATCGGTGCCGGTCCGGCCGGCCTGTCCTGTGCCTTCTATCTGGCCGAGAAGGGCTACAAGCCCGTCGTATTCGAGAAGAACGAGCGCCCGGGCGGCATGCTCACCTACGGCATTCCCAGCTTTAAGCTGCAGAAGGATGTTATCGAGGCCGAGGTCGAGGTCATTCACCTGATGGGTGCTGAGTTCCGCTATGGCGTTGAGGTCGGTCGCGATGTGACGCTCGACGAGCTACGCGCGCAGGGCTTTAAGGCCTTTTATGTGGCCATCGGCTGCCAGGGCGGTCGCCTTGCCGGTATTCCGGGCGAGGATGCCGAGGACGTGACCGTAGCCGTCGACTTTTTGCGCGAGGTCAACAGTGGCAAGATCGACGCGCTGCCCGGCCGCACCATCGTGGTGGGCGGTGGCAACGTGGCTATCGATGTCGCGCGCAACACCTGCCGTTTGGGTTCCGAGCACGTTGAGATGTTCTGCCTGGAGAGCGAGGCTCAGATGCCCGCCAGCGAGGAGGAGCGTCGCGAGGCCGTTGAGGACGGCGCTCACATCAGCTGCGGCTGGGGCCCCAAGGAGATTCATCTAGACGAGGCCGGTCATGTGTGCGGTATCACCTTCAAGCGCTGCACGCGTGTCTTTGACGACGAGGGCCGTTTTGCGCCTGAGTACGACGAGAGCGATCTGCGCCGTGTCGATGCCGACCGTGTCGTCATGTCGATTGGCCAGTCCATTGTGTGGGGTGACCTGCTGGCTGGCTCCAAGGTGGAGCTCGGCCGCGGCCAGGGTGCCCTTGCCGATCCCCAGACCTACCAGACCGCTGAACCCGACATCTTTGTGGGCGGCGACGTCTACACCGGCCCCAGCTTTGCCATCGACGCTATCGCCGCCGGCCACGAGGCCGCGGTGTCCATCCATCGCTTTGTGCAGCCGGGCTCCACGCTCACCATCGGCCGCAATCAGCGCCGCTACACCGCGCTCGACCGCGACGACGTTGTGCTCGAGAGCTACGACAACGCGAGCCGCGAGGTTGCGCATGTGGACCGCGAACGCGAGAAGGCTGCGCCGTTTAGCGAGTATGTTGAGACCTTTACCGAGGAGCAGGTGCGCGCCGAGACCGCCCGCTGCCTGGGCTGCGGCGCCTCGATCGTCGACTCTAACAAGTGCATCGGCTGCGGCCTGTGCACCACCAAGTGCGCGTTCGACGCCATCCATCTAGATCGCGACCGCCCCGAGTGCTCCACGATGGTCAAATACGAGCAAAAGCTCCCGAGCCTGGGCAAGTACGCGCTCAAGCGCGCCATCAAGATTAAGTTCGGTCGCAAGTAAGTAGCCATAACGGGAACGGCGGAAGAAAAAGTGCATGAATTGGGGATCGTTTACCACATCATTCGCGATGTCGAGAATGTAGCGCGCGCTCATGGCGTGCGTCGCGTTTCGAGCGTAACGTTGCTGTTGGGCGAGGTCTCGGGCGTCGTTCCCGACTTGCTGCTCGACGCTTGGCGCTGGGCAGCAGATAAAAAGCCTATCGCGCAGGGCGCGGAGCTTGTTGTGGAGCCCGTCGAGGCTGTGACGCATTGCGAGGCATGTGGCCGCGACTACGCGACGGTCGAGCACGGCAAGACCTGTCCCCATTGCGGTAGCGGTGAGACATACCTGCTGCAGGGCCAAGAGGTCATGATCAAACAGATCGAGACCCCCGAAGAGGATCCGGCAGACGCTGCTCCTGACGGCCTCTCCGACGCCCCCGATGCCGTCGACGCCGCCAACCCATTCCACATCGTCTAGGATCCCCTATAAGTTGCGGTGAAATAGTTCCTAAATCCAGCCTTCTGGCTCTTAAACAAGAACTATTCCACCGCAACTATTTTGAGTGGTTTCATAGACCATAAGTCACGAAAACAGTCAAGCCATGTCTGTTTAAACAAAATAGCGGCAGTACAAGCGCATTCGCGCTTGCCAAAAATCGATATTAATGAACAGCCTGCTTGTATCTGTAAAATGCATGGCTTGATGAGCGACGCCTTGTCGTGTAATGAGTCAAAAAGCAGTAACGTAATCAACTTGTAACAAACCTAGACGTTTAAACAAATAATCCAACCTTTTGCGGATTTAGCTATAATTCCACAAACCAAACAGCTATACTCCTTTCATGTCGTGTAGGAAATACGTAGACAAAAAGGAGGTTATGTGATGGTAAGTATTGTTCTTGCTAGCCACGGGGACTTGGCAGCTGGAATCAAGCAGACGGGCTCGATGGTCTTTGGCGATCAGCCGTCTGTTGCCGTGGTCTCGCTCGAGCCGAGCATGGGCCCCGACGACTTCCGTGCCAAGGTCGAGGAAGCAATCGCTTCCTTCGAAGACCAGGAGCAGGTGCTCTTCCTCGTTGATCTGTGGGGCGGCACGCCGTTCAACCAGATCAGCGGGCTCATCGAGGGCCACGATTCCTGGGCTATCGTCACCGGTGTCAACCTGCCTATGCTCATCGAGGCATATTCGCAGCGCTTTGACGCAAAGAACACTGCACATGCGATCGCAAAACATCTCGTGACTGAGGCTAAGGCTGGCGTGCGCGTCAAGCCCGAGTCTCTGGAGCCCGAGGAGAAGAAGCCGGCTGCGGCCGCCGCTGCTCCTGCAGGCGCCATCCCTCCGGGAACGGTCATCGGCGATGGGCACATCAAGATCGCCCACGTCCGTATCGACACCCGTCTGCTTCATGGCCAGGTGGCCACCACGTGGACCAAGCAGATCAACCCCAACCGCATCATCGTGGTTTCCGACGGCGTTGCTCACGACGAGCTCCGCAAGACCATGATCGAGCAGGCTGCCCCTCCGGGAGTCCATGCCAACGTCGTGCCCATCAAGAAGATGGCCGAGGTCGTCAAGGACACGCGCTTTGGTGACACCAAGGCCATGCTGCTCTTCGAGAACCCGCAGGATCTGCTCAAGGCCATCGAGGCCGGCGTCGACATCAAGGAAGTCAACATCGGTTCCATGGCTCACTCCAAGGGCAAGGTCGTCGTCACCAACGCCGTCGCTATGGGCGATGATGACGTTAAGACTCTCGAGGCTCTCAAGGCCAAGGGCGTCAAGTTCGAGGTCCGCAAGGTTCCTTCGGATTCCTCCGAGGATCTCGACGCCATGTTGAAGAAAGCTAAGGCCGAACTGGCCGCTCAAGCATAGTAAAGGAGGGTCCGATACATGTCTGCAATCACTATTCTGCTTGTTGCGATTGTCGCGTTGCTTGCCGGTATGGAAGGCATTCTGGATGAGTTCCAGTTCCATCAGCCGCTCGTGGCATGCACGCTTATCGGTCTCGTAACCGGTCACCTTCAGGAGGGCATCCTCCTGGGCGGTTCGCTCCAGATGATGGCCCTTGGCTGGGCTAACGTCGGCGCCGCTGTCGCGCCTGACGCCGCTCTGGCCTCGGTCGCTTCTTCGATCATCATGGTGCTCGCCCTCAACGGTGGCGCCACCGATTCGGCCAAGGCCGTTACCACCGCTATCGCCGTCGCCGTCCCGCTGTCGGTCGCTGGTCTGTTCCTGACCATGATCTGCCGTACCATTGCTACCGCTATCGCTCACGCCATGGACGGTTGCGCCGAGAAGGGCGACTTCTCCGGCATCGAGCGCTGGCAGTATGCTGCCATCCTCATGCAGGGCCTTCGTATCGCCATCCCGGCAGTGCTTCTGTGCGTCATCCCGGCCGAGGCCGTTACCAACGCGCTTAACGCTATGCCCGACTGGCTGTCCGGCGGCATGGCTGTCGGCGGCGGCATGGTCGCTTCCGTCGGTTACGCCATGGTCATCAACATGATGGCCACCAAGGAGACCTGGCCGTTCTTCGTCCTCGGCTTTGTCCTTGCTGCCATCCCTCAGCTCACGCTGATCGCCCTTGGTCTCATCGGCATCTCCCTTGCCCTCATCTACCTTGGCCTTAAGGATCTGGCCAAGCAGGGTGGCGGCATGGGCGGTGGCTCCGGCGACCCGCTCGGCGACATTCTGAACGATTACGAGTAGGAGGGGAGTGATACATATGGCAGAGAACAAGATTCAGCTCACCAAGGCTGACCGCAAGAAGGTTTGCTTCCGTCATCAGTTCCTTCAGGGCTCGTGGAACTACGAGCGTATGCAGAACGGCGGCTGGTGCTTCGCAATGATCCCTGCGATCAAGAAGCTCTACACCAGCAAGGATGACCAGATTGCCGCTCTTAAGCGCCACCTGGAGTTCTATAACACCCACCCCTATGTTTCCGCCCCCGTCATTGGCGTTACCCTCGCTCTCGAGGAGGAGCGCGCCAACGGTGCCCCGATTGACGACGTCGCCATTCAGGGCGTCAAGGTCGGTATGATGGGCCCGCTCGCCGGCGTCGGCGACCCCGTCTTCTGGTTCACCCTTCGCCCGATTCTGGGCGCTCTGGGCGCTTCCCTGGCCATGTCCGGCAGCATCGTCGGTCCGCTGCTGTTCTTCTTCGCGTGGAACATCATCCGTTACGCTTTCCTGTGGTACACGCAGGAGTTTGGCTACAAGGTCGGCTCCTCCATCGCCAAGGACCTCTCCGGTGGTCTGATGGGCAAGGTCACCGAGGGCGCTTCCATCCTGGGTATGTTCATCATCGGCGCCCTGGTCGAGCGCTGGGTGTCCATTTCCTTCACCCCGATCGTCTCCACGGTCAAGCAGTCTGCTGGCGCCTTTATCGACTGGGCTAGCCTGCCCTCCGGTTCCGAGGGTATCAAGGAAGCGCTGACGATGTACAACTCCGTCGGTGCTACCGCCCTTGATCAGATGAAGGTCACCACGCTTCAGGCCAACCTCGATCAGCTCATCCCCGGCCTTGCCGCCGTGTGCCTGACCCTGCTGGTCTGCAAGCTCCTCAAGAAGAAGGTCAGCCCGATCGTCATCATCCTGGCTCTCTTCGCCGTCGGCATCATCGGTCGCTTCTGCGGCTTCATGTAAGCACGCTTCGGCTTAAGACCGAGAATTGCTAGGCAAGGGCTTTTGAGCCATTGAAACGGACCGCACCCGGTGGGTACACTGGATGCGGTCCGATTGTTTTATTTGGAGGGCGAGGCGCGCATGGCGCAATCTCAGAACAGCACGGTCGATCTGGCAACGCCGGCAACCTGCCTGATGGGGCTTACCAGCCACGGTAACGTGATGGTGGGCAATAAGGCGTTCGAGTATTACAACGAGCGCAATCCCGAGGATTATATTCAAATCCCGTGGGACGAGGTCGACTATATTGCCGCCGAGGTTTTACGCGGCACCAAGAAGATCACGCGTTTTGCCATCTTCACCAAGGACAACGGTCACTTTACGTTTTCGACGCGCGACGACAAAGAGACGCTTCGTGCTGTCCGCAAGTACGTCGACGAGGATAAGCTTGTGCGTTCGCCCGACTTTATCGATGTGACGGCCAAGGGCGCCAAGAGCATCCCCTCCGTTATCAAAAACCTCTTCCACAAAGGTAACTAGCTCCTCATAAGTTGCGGTGAAATAGTTCCTAAATACGGCTTTAGATGCTTCAGACAGGAACTATTCCACCGCAACTTCGAAGTCTAGTCATGCGACGTATTGCGATGCAGTAAATCTGCTACACTAGTACAATATGCCTCCGTAGCTCAGGGGATAGAGCACCGCTCTCCTAAAGCGGGTGTCGACGGTTCGAATCCGCCCGGGGGCACCAGGAAAATCGCAGGTCAGGAGTTATTTTTGCTTCTGACCTGTTCTGGTTTTGGGACTAAGAACCGCTTTCGTTTGTAAATCTGGTAAGTAAATATTATGACTTCCCGAGTTTTCCACTGAAAACAGGAAATCACCATTTTGGGGATAAAAGTTTTCAACAGCTGTTGGTCGGTTCCATTTTGGTGATGTGCTTCCCTCTTTTGGGTAAATAATTTCACCATTTTGATGATTCGGTAGCTTTGAATTATTTGATAAAAAGCCTGCTCAGAAGCTTGTGTAATACCCAGTTTGGTGAAACCAATTAATAGAGAAATAGATTATAAAGATATAAAGAAATAGGGACGGCGATGCCGTCCCCTTCGCTCGCGGAGCTCGCTGCGCGGCCACGTACCGTGTCCTTGCCGCCGGCTACGCCGCCGATTTATTCGCTCACTTCGTTCGCTGATTGATGGACTAATCCGATTTATCGGATACACCAGTCATAAGTGCAGCAATTGATATGTTGAATCCATTGGCAATTTTAGAGAGGTTAGAAAGACTGACATTTCTTCGCCCGACCTCTATCGAGGCGTAGTAAGACCTGTCCATGTCAATGCGGTTCGCAAATTGCTCTTGTGAGTAACCAGACTCTGATCTGAGTTCTTTGCAGCGTAGACCAAAGGATTGTTGTAGCGGCGAGATATCCATGACAAAAAGAGTCATGGATTGTTGTATTTATGCCAACGGACTATATACAACAATCCCAGTTAAGGCGCATAATTATCTCTATTGGAAAGCACTCTGATGCCCAGTCGGATAGGGCACGGAAAAGGAATGGAACAGCACAATGACTCAGGGAAAGCATTTCGCTGCCGGTGGCGATCACTTCGCCGCACTGCCAAACAAAAAGATTCACACTTCGAAGGGGATCGCGCGTCTGACCGTCACCGCGGCGACCATGGCCGCCATGACCGGATCGAGCCTCATCTCACCGTTCACGGCATTCGCCCAGACCGGTGACGGGGGCACACAGCACCCCGCCGTGATGTCGCCGATCGCCGCCCACGCCGGCGCGGCAGCCGGTACCGGCGCGAAATCCGCCGCACAGACCATCGCGGACCTGCAGAAGGCAGTCAACGAGGCGAAGGCGAAGGAGGACGCCGCCAAGGCAGCCTACGATGAGGCCGCCGGTCCCTACAACGAGGCGGCTTCCGCCCGCGACCAGGCCAAGGCATCCTACGATTCTGCAGTCAACGCCGGTACGGCAGCCGACCGAGCGGCAATGGACGAGTACGCCCGTCAGGTCGCAGAGGGCAAGGACGCCGCCGATGCTGCCGGCAAGGACCTCGAGCAGGCGAAGGCGGGTCTCGCAGACGCCAAGGCGGATGCGTCCGAGAAGGACGAAGCGTACCAGTCCGCCCTCAAGGCGGCCCAAGATGCCAAGGACGCCCTCGATAAAGCCAAGGCCGATGCCGTAGGCGCCACCCCGGAGGCTATCCGTGCCGCCGAGCAGGCCGTGCGCGACGCCACGGATGCCGTGGACAGGGCACAGGCCGACCTCGCCAACGCCAACGCGACGCTTGCCGATGCCCAGTCCAAGCTGGTTGCGGCCCAGTCTGCAAAGGATTCCGCAGATACCGTCCTCGCCGCAGCCCAGCAGAACAAGGACACGGCGGATGCGAAGGCCGCAGCCGCCAGCGCCGCCTACGAGCAGGCGAAAGCCGACCTCGCCGCAGCGGAGGCCGGTGCCAGCGGTCCGGAGTACGATGCGGCAAAACAGAAGGTCGCGGACGCAGAGGCAACCCTCGCCGCCGCACGAGCGGTGCAGTCCCAGTGCGAGTCCGAGCTTGAGCAGGTGCAGTCCGCCGCGGCAACGGCACAGACCGAGCTAAATGATGCCCAGGCATCCCTCTCTGCGAAGCAGCAGGCTGCGGTCGATGCCGCGTCCGGCGTGAACGACGCCCAGTCCGCACTCGATGCCGCGAACTCCGACCTCGATGCGGCCAAGCAGGCGAACGCCGATGCCATCGCCAAGCTGGATGCCGCGAAGCAGGCTGTCAAGGACGCCGAGTCCGCCAAGGCAGCCGCCGACGAAGAGCTTGCGAACGCCAAGACCGCAAAGGATACCGCTGACGCGGCCGTGAACGCCGCCCAGCAGAAGGTCGACGAGGCACAGGCAAAACTCGATTCCGCCGACGCGCAGCTCAAGCAGGGAGCCATCGGCTTCTTCCGTGCCATGGGAGCCGATTCAGCCATCGAGATCATCCAGAACTGCACATACAAGGACTACACCGAGGTGGGGAACAGCCTCGACGCGACCAGTCTCGACAACATGCTCGCGGCAATCCCGTACATGAAGTCCATCAACGAGTACCGCAAGTCCGTCGGTCTCTCTGAGCTCCAGGTAACGTACAAGCTCATTGCGGCGGCGATTGTCAACGCGAACTATTCCGATGTCAAGTTTGGGCATTCCATGCAGTTTGATACGAGCGAAAACCTCGCATGGAACTATGGAACCGATCCGAAACCGCAGTGGGTGGACCAAGAAAAGGCTTTCTTCGATCAGGCAGTTCAGGAGCTCTATGGCGTCACCGGTCTAATCGGTAAGGATGCCGTAGACTTCTACAAGTCGCATAGTGGGATTGAATCCTATGTCAACCAGCATTTTAAGGTTGCCGGATATCCCGCAACTGTCGGTCACTACCTGCATGTCATCAGCCCTGAAATCGGCTATATGGGCATGGCGGTCTGCAGCAAGGGAACCATGAACGGCTGGAAGACCGACAGCTTCGATACCGCAAACCTGGGTTGGGCAGGCTCCGGTTGGAACATGAACCCCATGTCCGTCGACGAGTATGAGCAGAAGCTGACCTCCTATATCAACGGCCTCAAGAACGCCAAGAGCGCACTCGACGTAGCCAAGGCCGATCTCGCATCCAAGAAGCAGGCAGCCGCCGGCGCCGCCGCAACCGTTCAGCAGAAGCAGGTCGCGGTGGATTCCGCACAGGCAGGTGTCGATGCCGCGAAGCAGGGTGTTGCCGATGCCCAGCGTGCCGTCGATGCCGCAAAGGCTGATGTCGCCGCCAAGCAGCAGGGCGTCACGGATGCCCAGGCCGAGCTTGATGCGGCGAAATCGGACCTCGATGCCGCCAACGCGGCAGTCGATACGGCAAAGTCGACCGTCCAGCAGAAGCAGGTCGCCTTGGATGCCGCCAATGCGATCGTAACGGGCGCACAGATCAAGCTGGACTCCGCCAAGGCGGACACCGAGGCCAAGCAGCAGGACGTCATGGATGCGAACGCCGATCTCGCGAAGTTCTTCCAGGACGTCGCCGACGCCAAGAAGGCGGTCGATACCGCAAAGAGCGTCCATGACTCGGCGGTAGCCGATCAGACCGAGAAAGCGACCGTCCTCGCCGCCGCCGAGCAAAAGGCGGACGCCACCGCACGCGCCCTCGCGGATGCCCAGCGTGCCGTCGATGCCGCAAAGACCGACACCGGCGTTGCCGCCGACAGGCTTACCGGCTCCCAGACCGATCTCGATGACGCACAGTCGAACCTCGACATCCTCACCGGTCTTGCCGCGAAGCTCGCAGAGGCACAGCAGCGCGAGCAGGATGCAGTAAAGGCCGTCAATGACACCAAGGCCGCGCTCGATGCCGCGAAGGCGGATGCCATCGCCGCCGAGTCCCTGGTCTCTGCCGCCGAACAGGCAAAGGCGCAGGCAGACGCCAAGTTGTCGAAGCTGAACTCCATCGATACCGGCGCGGCGATCGCTTCCGGCCATGATGTGAACGCGGATGACGCCCTCAACGCGCTTTTCGCCGCAGCAGTCGAGGCACGTGCCAAGGTCGCGCCCGCCAAGGCCATCTTGGACGAGAAGCAGGCCGCGGTGGACGGGCTCCAGTCCGGCTATGATGCGGCACTCGCCGCCTACGAGCAGGCGAAGTCCGACCGCATCGCAGCGGAGCAGAAGCTTTCCGATGAGATCGCACGACAGGAGGCAGAGGAGGCCGCAAAGCAGCAGGCGGCATACACCCCGAAGCACCTCGCCGGCACGGATACCGCCCAGCCCGGCAGCCTCGCCCAGACAGGCGACCGCGCGGGACTCATCGGCGAGACGTTCGCCATCGGCGGTACCGTCCTCGTGGCGGCCGGCGTCTTCCTCGATCAAAAGAAGCGCCGCGAGCAGATGTAAAAGCGAGCCGGGCGTTGGATATCGGCTATGTCCAACGCCCGGTTTCATGGACAGGGAGATCGGCGTGAGAACAAAGGCTATTATCGTTGCGCTTCTGGTGTGCCTTTCGGCACCTCAACTTGGATGTGCCAGCGTTGCAAAGCAAGGAAGCGGCTCTACGGAAAAGGCCGCCACAGCGGTAAAGAATAAAGACAAAAAGAAGCCGAGCGAAGAAAAGGCGGCGCAAACCTCTGGAACCAAGACCGAGGAGAAGAAAGAATCCGACGACAAGGACCAGAAGTCCGATGACTCCAAGAAAGAGGATAACAAGTCTTCCGACTCGTCGAAGTCTGACAGCAAGGGAAACTCCTCCGACTCGAAGCAGAATTCCGGCAGTAACAATTCCTCTTCCAACAGCGGTAGCCAGAAGAAATGGGTTGCCGAGCAGGGCCACTGGGAAACCGACTACAGCCAGGTCTGGGTACCGAACGTGGTATACACGCGTCATCCTCGTTTCTGGGTCAATCATGGTGGTACTATGGTAGGGCCTTTCGATTCATCCGATGCCGCCTACGCTTGGATTATTAACGATGGCGAAAACGGCGGTATCGGTGGATCCGTTGTAGATGATTCGTATACCACCTCTGAAGACCAGGGACATTATGAACAGAAGGCTACGGGGCAGCATTGGGTTGTCGACGTCGCCGGCCACTGGGAGTAATGTGCATCGTTCCTCTCCTCTTACATTCGGTAAATAAATATTTATTTGCGGGCGGCCGGTTTCGGCCGCCTTTTTTAGACGCCCAGTCTGGGAGCAAACGATAGGAAAGCAATCAAACGAGAGGACGTTCCAAAAGAATCCGGCGGTGCAGGATGCTTCGGGCAAAACCGTTCGCAAATCGGTAAGGTCTTTCATCAACTTGCTCCAGCCCTCGCCCGGAGTCCGCTGCGCGGTAATGCAAAAACTCGGCATCCCTCGCATTCGCATTACCGCTCCGCTCTCGCTACAGCGAATTTCTAACACTCAGCATCCTTCGCGTTAAAAATTTGCTTCCGCTCACGGTCTCCGCTGACACTACGACACCGCGAAGCCTTTCGCTCGAAACGAGGCCTCTCATTTCGTGTCTACGCTACGCTCCGCCCAATCGCCGTTCCGGTGATTGCAAGATTGGTGTTGGGCTAGATAAATGGGGCCATACTCGCCCCCTTTATCTGCCAACACATCTTGTTTATCACCTCTCACGGCGATAAAGTTAGAAATGAAGTTCGCCTTCATTTCTAAGGGAAGCGACGGCGTCACTTCAAAAAAACGGCGCGACGTCAGTCGCTCCTAAAAAGGAAAGCAATCTCATATCGGTTTTGAATCGGTGGCCTCACCGATTCGCTCTGCTTTCCTGGGGGGCATATGAGTTGCAAGCGTCCACACACCGTTAAGGCGACACTCACTTCTGAAGAATATGAAACGTTTTCCGCTTTGGCGGAAAAGGCAGGCATGACGAAAGCCGAACTCATTCGTTATAACTTGATCCATCGGAGTGAATCACTCGATAATCTAGTTTCCAAAAATGATGACGGTGGCCGCAGCAAAAAGCTGCAACCCGTTTCAGGTGATTCGGACGAAAAGCGCTCGAAGGTCATTTACGTTAAGGTCACCGATGGCGAGCACGAGGCGATCCGCAAACGGGCGGATATACTCGGTGCGACCGTCAGTGCGTATGCCCGCCGCGTGATGCTTGCCGGTAAAATCGAGAAGATCGATTTCGATAAAAGCCAAGTCGCGAAAATCTATCACGAGCTGTATCGCGAGGGAACGAACCTCAATCAGCTGATGTATTTTGTGAACGCCCAAGGGCTTCCCGCGTACAACGAGAAAGCTGTTTTCCGCACGCTTGAAAAGGTTTACCAGAGCGCCCGCAAAGTCACTCTCTTCATAAGAGAGCTCGAGCGGCGCTATTTCACCGACGGCGGTGATCTCAATGACCGTTATTAAGCAGAAAGGTATTTCATCCGAACGCTACGCGAAGAACGTGCGCAAGTACATCAACGGAAAGCGCGCTTTGGCCCGCGGCGGCTGGAACCTCGCGAACGGAAAGTACTGGTTTTCCGAGATGACTATGACGCGGAAGATGTTTCATCACGACAGGTCCGCGCGTGCCGGCGCGAAGAACATAACGATGCTTCATCAGATTCTCGCGTTTCTGCCCGAGGAGTGCAGCTGCAACGGAGGCAAGATGACCCCAGATGCGTGTATGGCCTACGCGGAGCAATGGCTTGCGAAGCACTATCCGCATCAACAAGTGATTGTCGCGTTGCATGAGGAAAGTGATAAGGCGGGAAAACGCTACGCAGTGCACATGGCGATTAACCGTACCGATTTGTTAACCGGCAAACGTTGCGAGACGGGTGGGCGACGCGGAAAGTACGAACGCGCTGCGTGGGTCCGTGAAATGGACGAGGCTTGGAATCTTACTCAACTTGAAAAGGGAAAGAAAAATTCGAAGATTCGTGATCGCCAGCCGCGCGACACAGAAAAGGAGATTATCGGTCGCGGTGAGTACAGTTATAAAAACAATCTGCGCGAGCTGATCCATCTTGCAATCAATGAAGGTCACCCAAAGAATATGGAGCAGTTCAAAAAACTACTTGCCTCATGGGGCGTAGACATTTTCATCAAGAACAATCGAGTCTATGCGACAGATCTCGATATCAAGGAGGCCGGCAATCCGAAGTGCACTTTCAATCTGACTCGACTCGACGGACGTTTCGCGGTCAAACAACTTGAAGCGGCGTTCGAAAAGAACATGTTGGAAGCCGAGCGAGCGTTGCCGTATGAGAAGCGCTGTGAGATTTACATTCAACGTCTTAAGAAGGCGTACTCGGCGTGGGTCGAACAAGCGAAAGCGAGCAAGGGCGTCGCCTACAATTCATTCCCCAAATTCATCGCACCGAAGTGCGATGAGGACCTGCTCGAAGATCCGGCGGTTCGCGATGAGCTTCTTGCGCGTCGCGGTTACGCAAGGGAGATTCGCAACCGCTATGCCGGCGCCGTTCCCGATGCCGGCGATGATCGCGTTCGCGCCGCAGGTCGAGCCCATGGTGGCAACGTTGACATCTCGCCGCAGGTCGATCGCGCGGTCGACCGAGGCGATTACGCTCGCGGAGACACGCCTCGCTAGTTTTGGAAAGCCTATCGTCGGTGCCCTAGCGCACTGCCATCCAGTGCCGATTCTGCCATACTCGCAATTCGGCGAGGATGAGGAGTATGAATTGATCGGGGCTTATAGGACAAAATGTGTGTCCTATAAGCCCCAAGGATGACGATTCCAATACGGACGACACCAAAACCGGCATCGACGGCTCCATGGACGATTCGGATTCCAAATAGGCCCTGTTAGTTGAGCTACTTCTTTGCCGGTGTCGTATACGAAACCGCTATACCCGCGGCAATTGCCATGAGGCAGCTTGCGACGAGTCCGTACTCATACTTCAAAACGTTTGTTGCGGTCAGGGCGATAATCAACACAGTCGCAATTTGCAGAATTATCATTATTACGAAGAGATTGACTCCTTGTTTGGCCGAAGTCGCTGAGTGAGTTTGGCTTTGTTGATTCAGGTTGTAGCTGACAACAAAAGCGATCAGCTCGCTTGATACGGGGGCGACTACATAGAAAAAGAGTGCGTCAATGAAGCCTATAGTGTTGTAAGTGTTGTAAGTTGTTTCGCCGGAAAAAACAGCGTATAAAGCATATCCAAATCTTGGCTGATTCACGTATGAGTAGGAGAAGACCAAGAGCGTCAATATTGCTACTACCAGAAGTGCATTCAGGACAAATCGTTTGCTTTTCATCGATCGCTCCTTCCGGGTGACTCTTATTTGTAATTCTACAGCAGCCATTTGTTTTTCAAAGAATTTGACTGTCCTAAATAACATGCACTTTCGCTGGAGGGTCGCTGTTTGGCGGCCCTCTTTTTTGCGCAGGCGCGGTGGGATGGTAATATCGGGCGGGAGTCAGCCGCTCTGATAGAATCATCCTTGCTGTCGGCAGCCCTCGTGCCGGGCAGAGCCCTCCATTTGATGGGAGGTGATGCCCATGACCGATTTCACCGAGCTCGTGAAGCTCCTGACCGCTATGGTCTCGCTCCTCACGGCCCTTGTCGGCCTTTCCAAGGCACTCAAGCAGGGCTCGAAGCCCAAAAAGAAAGGCCACCGTCGCTAAGACGATGACCCAACTTCATTAAGCAACGGCTCTGCCCAGCTCTCTACAACTTGGGCTGCCGTCGGCACCATTTTACCCTCCTGACGAGGAATTCGTCCATATTTCAAAAATCAAATCCTGTTCGCGCGTGAGCGTAAACTTTTAGTTGGGCAAATCCGGCAGATTGGAGCTTGAAACATGAGGGATATGCACCTCATGTCGCTCATAAAACGTCTCCTGACCTCGAAGGAGAACGTTTTTTAGCGATAAAAGGAGACATAAATATGATCTGGTTTACCAGCGATACCCACTTCGGGCATGAGAACGTGCTGAAGTTCACCGACCGCCCGTGGGAGACGATTTGGCAGATGAACGACGCCATCGTCGACAACATCAACGGCAGGGTTGCCGTGGACGACGAGCTCTACATCCTGGGGGATTTCTCATTCAAGATGACCGCCCAGGACGCCTACGGGCTGCGCAAGCGGATCGCCTGCAGGCGCATCCACCTAGTCCCGGGAAACCACGACAAGGACTGGACCCAGCCGGCGGTCGCGGGCGCCTTCACCGTGGAGCCGCCGATCTGCGTGCTCAAGATCGACGGGCAGAAGATCGTCCTGAGCCATTACCCCATGGCCGACTGGCAGGGCATGAACCATGGATCGTGGCACCTCCACGGGCACATCCACAGCAGCGGCGGCGCGTACAACGAGTTCAACCGCAAGCAGGGCCTTCTGCGCTACGACGTCGGTTGCGATGCCAACGGGCACTCCCCGGTGAGCCTCGACGAGCTGAGGGAATGGTTCGCCGGAGTCGACGAGCCGTGCGGCCGGGTGAAATGGCCCTGGTGGGTCAACGAGACCGGCGACAGGCAGGTCGAGCGCGAGCTGGCGGCTTACAAGCGGAAAGAGGCGATCCGATGACGGTCTATGTGACAGGCGACATCCACGGTGGGCTCGACATGCAAAAGCTCCGCGACTGGGAGCTTGGGGATAGCCTTGGCAGCGACGACTATCTGATCATCGCCGGCGACTTTGGCTTTCCGTGGGACTTCACTGCCGAGGAATGCGCCGATATCGCTTGGCTGGAGTCGCGCCCCTACACGGTGCTGTTCGTCGACGGCAACCACGAGCGCTTCGATCACTGGGCGGAGCGCCCCATGGAGATGTGGCATGGCGGGCTGACGCAGCGCCTGTCGGACACCTCGCCCATTCGGCGCCTGACGCGCGGCGAGGTCTTCGAGCTCGACGGATCGACGGTCTTCACCATGGGCGGTGCCACGAGCGTGGACAGGGAATACCGCGTGCCGTATTCCAGCTGGTGGCCTCAGGAGCTCCCGGACGAGCGCGATTTCGATACCGCGCGGACAAAGCTCGACGAGGTCGGCTGGAAGGTCGACTGCGTCATCACCCATACCTGCCCGACGCGCATGCTCTCGCCGACGCTCTACCCGGACCCGGGCTGGGAACGCCCCGATGTGGACCGGCTGACCGAATTCCTTGACGAGCTCGAGGACCGCCTGGACTACAAGCGCTGGTATTACGGCCATTTTCACCGAGACGGCAATCCGGACGAACGGCACACGGTGCTGTATGACCGGATCGTGAGGCTCGGGGACAAACTCCTGCCGTGGGGTGCGTACTGATGACGGTCTATGCGACAGGTGACGTGCACGGCAGGGCCGAGTACGGGTCCAGCCGGTTTGCCTTCACGAATTGGCCGCTGGGCCGGACCCTGACGCGCGATGACGTGGTGATCGTGGCCGGCGACTTCGGCTTTGTCTGGGATGGGTCCAACGCCGAGAAATACTGGCTCGACTGGTTCGAGTCGAAGCCATGGACCACGTGCTTCGTAGACGGAAACCACGAGAACCACCGGATGCTGGCAGAACTGCCGGTGCGGGAGTGGAACAGCGGCCTCGTTCATGAGGCGCGACCGCACGTGCTGCACCTGATGCGCGGAGAGGTGTTCGATATCGACGGACTCACAGTCCTTGCCATGGGCGGCGCCGCGAGCAACGACAGGCAGTATCGCAGGGAGGGGAGGAGCTGGTGGCCCGAGGAGATGCCGAGCGAGGAGGAGATGGGCCAATGCCGCGCCGCACTCGCCCGCGTGGGCTGGAGGGTCGACTACGTGGTGAGTCACGAGGCGCCGGCCGTCCTTGCTGAGGGACTGTGCCGCGAGTGCGGACGCGAGTATCGGGGCGACCGGCTGCAACGATTCCTTGGCGAGCTCGACGGACGGCTCGGCTACCGAACCTGGTTCTTCGGGCATTACCACGGCGACGAATGGCGCGACGCCAAGCATCGCCTGATCTACCGAGACATCGTGCCGATCGAAGATGCTGCGCCCGGTTCTAGGAACCTTCTGGAAGCGCTCTAGAAGATTCCTAGAAATCAGCCGCCTGATAGGAGAAGCGCGGGGCTACTCGCCCTTCATCTGGGTCATGACCTCGACCTTGGCCTCGGCCACGGCCGCCCGCTGCTCGGAGGCGGCGAGACGGTCCTTGAGGGCGGCGATCTCGGCCATCAGGTCGCGCTGGGCCAGGAGTGTGTCGGCTTGGGCTTTCAGTGCAGTGTCACGCTCGCCGCGCAGCCGCTCGATCTCATCGACCATGGCCTCAGCCTCGGCATGGAGTTGGACAACCTGCCTGCCGAGGCCCTTAGCACGGGAGAGGTACCTGATGCTTGCGGCGTGGAGCTCGTTGTTCTCGAGTTCGAGGTTCGCGGTATCGAGTTCGAACTTCTCCTCTATAAAGGCAATCCGCTCATTGCAGTCGGCCTCAATCTTTTCATTCCGATCCGTCGCCTCGGCGAGCTTGCGGCTGAATTCATCCACCTGGGCCATGAGCAGTGCGTTCTCGGTCCTGAGGTCGGCGGTCTCGCGCAGCAGCTTCTCCCGCCACCTCGCCTCGATTCGCTCGGCGGCCTCATCGAGGACGGACTTCATGCCGTAACCGTAGATCTCCCTGATTTTTCTCTCGTCTGTCATCGTGCGACATTCCAATCAACAATGGGCATGGCTCCGCCACGCCGTACGGCTGGGAACAAATACGCGGCCGCTGTTGATTTGTAGTCGTCCTGCGATCGGTGAGTTCTAAAAAGGCGTCTCAAGTCATGCGTTCACGCAGGTTCTCGATTGGAGAAATACCGCACGTTTTCATGATATCACGTGCCTTAAAGACCATGAATGGACGGCCATATCGATTCGTTGAAAATGGCACCAACGACGTGTTGGTGGCGGGGGAGTGATGGCGTTAAAGATGTCGAGAATGATTATAGGATTGTTTTAGATGCGGGCATGAAAAAGGGTCGAATCGAAGTGTCTGGCCGGACGCCAATTGTCCGGGAACTGTTTCGATTCGACCGTGTTTCATTTTACATCCGCGGCATGCTCTTATAGACGCCCGGCGATTACCGACCTTCACGACCTCGATAGTCGGGCTATGGACTTAAGATTTCTTGGGCTCCCAGCCGTTTTCGATTGCGGCGGGGTAGACTGCGGCGTAATTAAGCATCCAGCTGCCATCGCCCGCTTTTTGAATAAACCCCTTATCCGTCAAAGAGGTATAGGCCCGGGAGATCGTATTCTTACTTAGGTGGTAGCGCTCCTCAATCCATTTGCTTTTTGCGTAAAAGCCCATGGCTCGTTTGTTTTTGGAAGGATTTCCAAGCTTCCATACTAGGCCGAGGATGAGGCGCTCGGCAGCGACAGTGGTGGCACAACACGCCCAGTCGGGCACCGAAATAAAATTCGCGTTATCCATTTTCCTTCTAATCTCTCGTTGCTCATTAACATCATCGCGATATTTGTCAGAAATTGACGGTAGCTCGCTCATGTTTACCGCCTAGTCAAGGTGGGCGGTACGACCTTCAAGCTGTTTGAAAAGTTCGTAGAATGAGCTTTCAAACATGTAATTAGAGCGATGGACCTGGATGAGCTTGCCGGACTCGCGCATGAATTTGCGTGCAGTGTTCTCGCTCCAGCCAGTGATTTCGCGGATATCGTTAACGCGGAGCAACCGATCGCACTGAGCGGCACCAGTAGGGAAAGTCGGTGTGGACGCCTGGGTGCTAATCTTTGGAGTAGCCATGATGAGCTATCCTTTCAATGAGGGCCCTCCCTGTGCTTGTAAGACGTACCAGGTTCATAAGCACTTGGGGGGCCGGTTTCTATGACTACATGCGTAGTCATCTGACAGCTTTAGCATGTATTAAAACTCATTAGATGTCAATCAAATAAAGCATCTACCTGCGGAAACGGTATTATAGTACCGTAATATTATGAAAAAAACGATGAATGAAAAACATGCTATTTCTCACTTCTCTGTATATAGGCGTTGATGAAGGCTTCGTAGCCTTTAACTGCTTTTATTTCTGATTGTTGAACGAGGCTTGTATACGTTTTGAGCGTGATATTGGGGTCCGCGTGGCCAAGAATACCTTGCACGCTTCTAACGTCCGATCCGTTCGCCAGCATAAAAGTGCTTACACAATGCCTGAGCTGATGCGGGCAGATGCCCTTATATAGTTTTCCGCCAGTCGAATTGTTCGGCTCATAGATTCCAAGATTGCAGCTAACTGCGAAATCGCGAAACCAATGGTTGAAGATGTAGTTTTTCATGTGACAGACAGTAGGGATCCCTTGCTCGACAGCAATATCGCTAATGATGGGAGTGCTGCCAGTCTGGGACAGCCCCAGAGAGGCCAGGAGCTCTTTTTGTATGGCTGACCATGATTGAAGACGTTCGGCCAAGGTTTCTCCAACGGGGATTTTGCGTTGGCTTTCTTGTGACTTGGGTGCCCTCAGTTCATGGTCGTTGGTGTACTGCCTGTCAATTTTCAAGGTTTTATTGGCAGGGTCCCAATCGCGCCATTCGAGGCCCAGCATCTCGCCTTTCCGCATACCCGTATACACTAGTACTAGTGTACCAACAGCTTCGGCGGTGAGCTCAATGTGTTGAAGACGTGTGCATAGGGTAGCTACTTGGTCGATTGTCAGTGATTCTCTTTTGTTGCGTGGTCTGCGAACATGAACGGTAGCGCAGGGGTTTCGGTCAATTATTCTCTTTGCGACCGCATCCGACAAAATCTGACGCAGTTTCGCATTGATTCGTACAAGCTCTGATGGTTTGTATTTTCCCGTATGACGAGCTTCGGCATATGTTTCTTCGATTAGATCGGGAGTTAGCCCCTCAATTGTCTGAAACGCACCGAATAGGTCTTCGATATGCCTGCAATCGTACGCTTCTCTTTCATAGCTCGTTGGCGCAAGCTCGGTGTCCCTATTTTCATGAAAGGCCCAGCAGTAGGACGCAAGCAAAGTGGGCTTTTTAGTTTTAGTGATCGTGCCAGAGGAGTTGATTTCAGCCAGCTTGGCCTGCATTGCAGCCTTAGCTTCTGTTTTAGTCTTGCAACGAACTGTATAAGTTGGGGATCGTTTGTAGCGCCCCGTCTTAGGGTCCTTGACTCCAAGGGAAAAATAATAGCGATAGGTGTTAGGTGATCTCTTGTCTTTCCAACACGTGCCTCTTCCGCTAATGAGTGGCTGTTCTGACATCTTTGCGCTCCGTTTCTTTGAATAGTTTTCAACAATTCATTGAGTGCAGTTTAGCTAAAGCTGTTAGTAATATATTTGTAAAAGCGTAGGCGCAGCTACCGGAGGCAAAAGACACAAACTGCTATGTTTATCTGCGGTTATATGATGTTCAATGATGCTTGATGAATGGTAGGGGGTAGCATTAAATCATATCTCCTAAAGCGGGTGTCGACGGTTCGAATCCGCCCGGGGGCACCAGGGAATATGACGGCGTCGCGAGAGCGGCGCCGTTTCTGGTTTGTGGGGGCCGCCGGCGGATTCGGGCCGTCGACGCCCGCGTCACCAATATGGGTCGCATTTCGTCTAGCTCCGCCCGCGCCACCTTTCCCGTCGCCCGCACCATCAGGGCTGCATCGGTTAGAATCGTGTGTGCGACGTATCCCGTGCGCGGGCGGCCGAAGACTTGATCGGAGGTCCCCAATTGCTGAAATTCCTTAACGCGCTCGCCGCCCTTGCGACGGTCGGCACGTTCATCATTGCGTTTCTTGATTCGTATGAGGTTCGGTTTAAGGTCCGTAGGCGCACGCGCGGTGCGGACGGTTCTCGGCGTTTGCGCCGCAAGCGCAAATAAAAACGGCCGGGGTTGCAGCCCGGCCGTTTAACACGTTAGAAAACTAGGCCGCCCGCGCTCCTTAACACTTACGCGGGGTGCGTCGTTTTCTAGAAACATTCTACCCGTTCGGCTGCGGGTCCGTCCACATTTTCCAAATCAAATCACCAGATGTCTACTGAGACACGTAAAGCGCCCGCTTGCCGGGGGAGCAAGCGGGCGCTTTTGAGCGAATGTGTTTGCGGTCTAAACCGCTCGGAGCAACAAGCGATTGACGTTAGTTGCTAGACTCGGAGTCGTCGCCGGAACCGGAGATGGAAACCGTCAGCGTGATCGTGCTGTCGGTGGACTGCTTGCCGGTGGGGGAGACGCCCGTAACGGTGGCATTCTCGTTGCCGCTCACGGGGTTGCCGTTCTGATCGCAGAATGCGATGTTGTAGAAACCGGCGTTGTTGAGCGCGGTGACGGCGGCGGAGATGCTCTTGCCGTACAGGTTGCCCGGGACGCTGGCCTTGCCGGACTTCTTGGCGATGACGACGGTGATCGTGGCGCCGGGCTTCTGCTTGCCGCTGGGGTTCCAGCTAATTACGGTGCCCTCGGTAACCGAGTCGTTTTCCTGGTAGCTCACGTCGACGCCAAAGCCAGCCATGTCGAGAGCGTTGCGCGCCTGGGCCTCGGTCATGTCGGTCAGATCGGGCACAGAGGTGGTGTCCGGGCCGCCAGAGACCTTGTACGAGATGGTCGTGCCCTTCTCGACCTCTTTGCCGGCAGCAGTGCTCTGCTCAAAGACCTGGCCCTCTTCGGCCTCATTGGCTTCCTCCGAAGCGCTGCCCTTCAGGCCCACGCTTGCCAGTGCGGCCTCGGCCTGGTCCTTGGTCAGGCCGACGAGCCGCGGAACCTCAACCTTCTCGGAGGGCTTGGGGCCCTTGGAGATTACCAGGTTCACCCTTGTGCCCTTGGCCTTCTTGGTGTTGCCGTTGGGGGTCTGCTCGGCGACCTTTCCCTCGTCGACATCGTCGTTGTAGCTCTGGTCGACGGTGCCAACCTCAAGGCCTGCTTCCTTGATCAGCTCAATAGCGGTTTCCTGGTCCTTGCCCAGCACGTCGGGCACCGTGACCTGTTCGCCACTGAACATGCCCGTGGCAAAGGCCACTACAACGCCAATTACGGCGACGGCGGCAATCACGGCGGCGATGATCTTGTTCTTGTTGGACTTAGGCTTCTCGACCTCGTAGGAGCCCGTGGAGCCCGAGACAGCGCTACGGGCGGTATTCTGACCGCTCACGCCCGAGACGGGACGAACCATAGCGCGCGTTGAGTCGGAAAGCTCACGGGTCTTGGTGGCACCCAGGTCGCCGGCGGCACCAATGATGCGCGTGGGCTCCGAGACGTTGACGGCACGGCCGGACAGGTAGCTGTTGAGCACCTGGCGCAGCTCGTCGGCCGTCTGGAAGCGGTTTGCCGGGTCCTTCTCCATGCACTTGAGGATGATGCGTTCCAGGTCGGCATCGACGCCGGAGTTGATCTGGCTCGGCGGGATGGGGAGCTCGTTGACCTGCTTGAGCGCGACCGAGATGGCGTCGTCGCCGTCAAAGGGTACGCGGCCGGTGGCGCACTCGTACATGACGACACCCAGCGAGTAGATATCCGAGGTGGGGCCGAGGTCCTGGCCGCGGGTCTGCTCGGGGCTTACATAGTGGGCGGTGCCCAGAACGTTGTTATCCTGCGTGAGGTGGCTGTTCTTAGCGCGTGCGATGCCAAAATCCATTACCTTGATGTTGCCGTCGGGCAGCACCATGATGTTTTGCGGCTTAATGTCGCGGTGGATGATCTCGTGCTTGTGTGCGACCGAAAGCGCGGAGCTGATCTGCGAGCCGATCTGCGCGACCTTCTTGGGATCGAGGGCGCCGTGGCTCTTGATGCCGCTCTTAAGGTCGGTACCGCGCAGGTACTCCATGACGATGTAATAGGTGTCGCCGTCCTTGCCCCAGTCGTAGACGCCCACGATATAGGGGGAGGACAGGCCGGCAGCTGCCTGGGCCTCCTGCTTAAAGCGGGCGGCGAAGGTGGCGTCGCCGGCATACTGCGGCAGCATGATCTTGACGGCAACCGTGCGGTCGAGGACCTGATCCTGTGCACGGAAGACGGTCGCCATGCCGCCTGTTCCCACCTTATCCTTGAGGAGGTATCTTCCCCCGAGGACCCTCTGTTCCATTCCTGCTCCTAACATAACTATTCGCTCAACGATGTGTGTAGTACCAAATGTGTGGCCGCTGGGGCCGTGTGGCGCGTTGCCGCTAGCTCATCGGCCGCGGCGTGCCCCAAGTATCCGCTTTGATCACGGGCATCACGCTCCCTGTGCGGCGAGCGCCGCGGTCAGGACGATGCCGGCAATCTTGGCCGCCTTGACGTCGTGCTTGTCGTAATCCTCCAGGGCCACCGAGATGGCAACCGTGGGTGAATCGTAAGGTGCAAAGCCAACAAACATAGAGTTGACGTTGGTGCCGCCGGTCTCGGCCGAACCAGTCTTGCCGGCAACCTTGACGCCCGGAATCTGGGCATCGGTGCCGGTACCGGACTGGACGACGGCGAGCATGGCCTGCTTGACCTGATCGGCGGTGGTAGAGCTGACAGCCTGGCCCAGCGAGCGGGACTGCGTGGTCTTAACCACGGTCCCGTCCGGGGCGAGTATCTGTGACACAAAGAACGGGTCCATGACCACGCCGCTGTTGGCGATAGCGGCAGCGATCACGCAATTCTGCATGACGGTGGTCTGCGGGCCAGGCGTGTGGTCCATGCCGACGGGCTGGCCGGCGCCTGCCCAAGCGGTCTCCCACTCGGTCATAAGCGACGGGTCGGCCATGATGGAGGCCGCGGCGGTAAGGTCCTGACCCAGCTTTTGTCCATAGCCAAAGGCGTTGGCAAACTGTACCAGCGAGTTGGCGCCGACCTCGTTTGCCACCTGGCCAAAGACGACGTTGGATGACACGGCGAAGGCCTGCTGCAGGCTGATGGTGCCGTAGCTCTCGTTGGCATAGTTGGTGACCGGCGCGTTGCCGATGTCCATGGAGCCGGGCGCCTGGTACGTGCTGGTAAGGCTGGCGGTGCCGGTTTCGAGCGCCGCGGAGAGTGTGACGACCTTAAAGGTCGAGCCCGGGGTGTACAGCGCGTCCATGGCACGGTCGTACATGGAGCCGTCCTCGCCGCCGCCCGACTGGAGCAGCGCATCGATGTTGGTGTTGTCGTAGGTGGGCGAGCTCGCACACGCAAGGACCGCACCGGTGCGCGGATCCATGACCACCACAGCGCCCTTAAAGCCCTTGAGCGCCTGCTCGGCAGCCGTCTGGATGCGCGAGTCGATGGTGAGCTTGGCGGTATTGCCCGGCTGGGTCTGTCCCGCGAGCGACGCGATGGCGTTGTTCCAGCTGGAGTAATCCTTGGAGCCGGTGAGCGTATCGTTCATGACGCTCTCGATGCCGGCGGTGCCGTATTGCTGGCTCACGTAGCCCACTACGTGCGCGGCCATGTTGCCGTTGGGGTAGGAACGGGCGTAGGTGCCGTCCTCCTGTTGCAGCGACTCGGCTAGTGTCACGCCGTCGGACGTGATGATAGAGCCACGCTGGATGTACTTGGAACGGGCGATGGTGTGGTTGTTGGTCGGCATGTCCTGGTAATCCTTCGCCTTGATGACCTGGACATAGGTGAGGTTGCCGATAAGGATGGCGAACAGCGCCGTAAAGGCAAACACGGCACGAGTCAGACGGTTGGCAAGTGCAACGCGGCCGAGCACGCCGGACTCTGGCGTGTCGAGCAGGCGACGTCGCATGCGAGAACCCGCGGAGTGGTTGCCGTGGCTGTAGGAAGGTGCGCTGGCAAAACGCGTACCGGTCGGGGCAGCGGCGGATGCGACCTGGTCATCGGTGATGGCGGCCATGGTGCCGGTGCCGGTGAGCTCGGCTTCGCGTCCGGTTGCCTCGTCGCCGGCGCGCAGCAGCAGCGCGACGATGATAAAGCTCGCCAGCAGCGAGGAGCCGCCCTGGCTCATAAAGGGCAGGGTGACGCCGGTCAGCGGAATCAGGCGGGTTACGCCGCCAACGATTAAGAATGCCTGGAAGCTGATGGCCGCCGTAAGGCCGGTCGCGCTAAAGGCGGCAAGGTCGGACTTGGCGCGGGCGGCCGTGGTGAGGCCACGCACGGCAAAAAGCATAAACAGGATGAGCACGGCGCCGCCGCCCAAAAGGCCCATTTCCTCGCCGATGGCCGAGAAGATAAAGTCGGACTCGACGACGGGGATGTTGTTTGCCATGCCGTTGCCAATGCCGACGCCAACCAGGCCGCCGTCAGCCAGCGAGTAAAGTGACTGTACGATCTGGTAGCCTTGGCCCTGGGCGTCCTTAAACGGATCGACCCAGACCTGAAAGCGCACCTGCACGTGCGACAGGAACTTGTAGGCGCCCACGGCTCCAACGGCCAGCAGCGCAAGGCCGATGATGACGTACGAAAAGCGTCCCGTGGCAACATAGAGCATCAGCAAAAAGATGGTGTAGAACAGGACGGCCGAGCCCAGGTCGCGTTCGAAGACGACGATGAGCAGGCACACGCCCCACACGGCAAACAGCGGCAGCAGCAGGCGGAAGCGCGGAATCTTGAGGCCCAGGATCTTGCGGTTGGAGATGGAGAGCAGCTCGCGGTTCTCGGCCAGATAGCCTGCCAGGAACAGGACGATGAAGACCTTGGCGAACTCGCCAGGCTGGATGGTGAAGCCCGCGATGCGAATCCACAGCTTGGAGCCCGAGATCGTGGTGCCGATAAAGATCGGCAGCATCAGCAGGATGATGCCGATAATGCCGAAGGTGTACTTGTAGCGCATGACCACATCGAGGTTCTTGACCAGCGCGAGCGTTCCCACCATGAGCGCCACCGAGACAAACAAGATGATGAGCTGCGAGATGGCGAGGTCGGGGGCCAGGCGTGTCACGAATGTGATGCCGATGCCCGAGAGCACAAAGACGATGGGCAGGATGGCGGGGTCGGCGCCGGGCGCCAGGATGCGCACGGCGATATGCGCCGCGGCGAAGGCAGCGAACAGGCCGATCGGCACGGCGAGCGTCTCAAAGGAAATCGTGGCACCCGCGGTGAGCACGTACATCGCATAGAGCAGGATGACGGGGAACGCCGAGGCGATGAGCAAGAGCAGTTCGGTGTTGCGGCGACTCATAAGCGGCACTCCCTTTCTAATTCTTATCGGAGGCTTCGGCCTCGGCTGACTGTTCGGCGGTTTTCTCGGAATCTGACTCGGAGGTGGATTCCTGATTGGTGTTGTCGCGAATCGTTTGCGCGTCAATCACCTGACGGGTCTGCTCCTCGTCAATCTGATGGCGGTACTTGGAAATGGTGTCCTGCGCATCGTCGACACTCGTTTGCGGAATGCCTGCCTTCAGGCGGTTTTGCGTGTCTTCGGGCAGGTCGGACAGCTTGATGCTGGTTTCGCTCTCGAGCCAGTGGAGCTCGACCCCGAGCGTCTTGCCGGGCAGGCCGCGCCAGACGGCGACATTGCCGTGGTAGGTTCCCAAGTAATAGGAGCCAGTGACGCCCGTGTATGCCCAGATGCCTGCTACCAGCACAAAGACAAGAGCCAAGATGGCGGCGATGGTGACATTGCGGCGTCGGACGCGTTTTGCCTCGCGCATGACGCCGTCGTCGACCAGGTCGACGACCACCACGGTCACATTGTCGTGGCCGCCGGCGGCGAGCGCCGCGTCCACCAAGTTGTCGACACAGATCTGTGCGCTCGAGGACTGCGTAGCGATGTTCTCGATATCGCTATCGGGAATCATGCTCGAAAGGCCGTCGGAGCACAGGATCAGGCGGTCGCCTTCCTCGATGTGCAGGGTAAAGTGGTCGGCATACATGGCGGGATCCGAGCCCAGCGCGCGGGTGATGACCGAGCGGTTGGGGTGGACGCGGGCCTCGTCGGCCGTAATCTCGCCGGCATCCACGAGCTCCTCCACGTAGGAGTGGTCGCGGGTCACGCGGATGAGCGTACCCTCGTGGAGCAGGTAGGCGCGCGAGTCGCCCACGTGGGCGATGGCGAGCGTGTCGTTTTCGATGTAGGCGCAGGTGGCCGTGCATCCCATGCCGGGTTTGCCCAGGCCGTTGAGGGCGGCCTCGATCACGGCGGCGTTGGCGGCCTCGACGGCTGCGGCCAGGCGCGCGGCGTCGGCGGACTGCGGCGCCGTCTTGGCGATGGTCTCGACGGCGATGGAGGATGCCACCTCGCCGGCGGCGTGTCCTCCCATGCCGTCGCACACGCAAAAGAGCGGCGACTGCACCAGATAGGAGTCTTCGTTGTGCGGGCGTACGCATCCGACGTCGGAACGGGCGCCCCACATAAGCTGCGTGGTGGTGCCGGCGTCGTAGGTCGAGTCGGTCTCGATGCGCTCGTCGGTCAGCGGCTCAAAGCTCATGGTCGAGCCGGGATCTTTGAGCTTTGCCTCCACGGCGGCGACATCGATTTCGGCGGTGTCGCCGGGGGAGACGGTGTCGGCATCGTTGCCCGACTCGGCATCGGAGACGTCCGGAAGGCTGAGATCTTCGGTTATGCGGTCGGCGGGATCGCCGTCCTGCTGCGGCTCGACAGCCGTCGGCTCGGGCGTCGCAAAGTGCGACGGCGCGGGCGTACTCTGGGGTTGAGCGGGGGGCTCGGGAGCTGCGGCGGGCGCGGCAACGGGCTGCTCGACTTCGACAGGCGTTGCGGATGCGGGTGCCGCCTCGCTTGCCGGGGCGACGGGGAATACCGGCGCGGCAGGCTCGGGGGCTGCAAACACGGCAGCGCTCTCGTTAATCGCCTCGGCGACGGGCTCGGCAAAGTGAGCCGGTTCGGGCGTTGCCTCCGGTTCCGCGGGCTGCTCGGCAGCGTGCGCGCCGATGGGGGCGTCGAGCTGCTCGGTGTCGGCGTCCTCGTCATCGACGAGCGCCGGATATTCTTGAGTTACATGCGAAAGAGGCAGGGAGAACACGGTGTCCTCGGGCTCCACGGTCGCAGGGCGCGCCGGAGCGGCATGAGCCGGCGCAGCTGCGGGGGCAGTTGGCGTCTCGGGCATGGTTGCGGACTTGTTCTCCTCGTCGATCATCGACGGTTCACCTTCATGACCACGTCGCCAATCTGGACTTCATCGCCCTCGCGCAGCGTTGCGGGCTCCACCAGCTGACGGCCGTTAACGAGCGTGCCGTTCAGCGAGTTGAGGTCTTCGATGATGAGTGCCGGGCCCTGCAGCGAAAAGCGTGCGTGCGAGGCCGAGACAAACGGTTCGTTGATGCAGATGTCCGAGGACGGCGAGCGGCCCACGATGACGGGGCCGAGCATATCTACATGGATGCCACGGATGCCGCGCGGACCCTTGTCCACATCGATCGTCCAGATAGCGGAGTCGCGGCGCTGGCCGCGTACGAGTCCCACGCCGGTTTTCATGACGGCGAACAGGAAGATGTAGAGCAGGGCGACCAGGACGATGCGGCCTGCAAAAAGGACGATATCGATGTTCATAAGCGACTATCCCCTAAATTCAAAGGTGCTCAGGCCAAACGTCAGCAGATCGCCGTTGCGCAGCGGGCAGCGCGTGATGCGGCGGTTGTTGACGAGCGTGCCGTTGGTGGAATTGAGGTCCTCGATCGACCAGTCCGAACCGGTAAAGGTGAGCTGGGCGTGACGGCGCGACACGTTGGGGTCGCGCAGGGCGATGTCCGAAACCGAACGCTCGCGACCGATGGTCACCTGCGCGGAAGTGATGCTGTGGCTCTCGCCGCTCACTACGTCGACGAGCTGGGCGAGCGGGCGCTGCGGGGCGCGGGTGCTCGCCATGTTGGAGGCAATACCGGCCGCGGCGCCAAGGCCCACGGCGGCGCCGGTCGCGGCGGCTCCGCCCATACCGGCGAGGGCGTCACGAGAGACGGTCTGCGGCACGGGGATGGGCGCGGCGGCGGGGTCGGGGACGTTGGGCGCAAAGGGATCGGCCACGGCGAGCGGGTCGGGAGCGACGGCGCGGGGCGTCGGCTGCTGGGGCATGGCGGCGGGGTGCTGTTGCTGCGGAGCGGCGAATTGCTGCTTGCCGGCGCGGGGAGCGCTGGCGGCGCGGCTTGCGGCCGAGTTGTTCTGGCCCAGGCCATTCTGGTAGGCGCGCTCTTCCTCGTACAGACGACCGAGCGTGGGGGCATCGACGTTCTCGGCAAAGACCGAGAACTTACCGGCACGCAGCTGCGGGTCGATCATAAAGCGAACGAGGGGTTCGCCGACAAACACATAGCGGCGCTTTTCGGCCTGTGCTTTCACAAACTCGCGGACTTCGCGCGAAAGCTCGGGGTAGAACGGGGCGAGCATGGGATCGTCGTCGGCGGCGATCAGGATGGTATAGAGTGCCGGCGCGGTGTTGACGCCGTTGATCACCAGAGTCTGATCCTCCATGTCGCGAGCGGCCTGCTTGGCAAGCTTCTTAAAGGAGAACGGGGCACGGGTGGCACCGAAGATGCCGGCCACGTGGTCCTCGAAGATGTTCAGGAAGTTCACGAAAGATCACTCTCCGTATAGGTTCTTTGGTATCCGAGCAAATATAGGCATATCCCAACAATTATAGAGGATAGGGTTCCCGCAACCGCCGCCTTGACGACGACCGCGGCCGCAAGGCTGGCAATTTCCATATGGTGTGCAAGACAGAGCGACGCCGCGGAGCCTATTCCGCAGCCGGCGATGGCAGCGATTGCAGTCAGGTTCGAGCCCTGCTCGGCACGCTTGGCATGGACGTTGAGCAGCAGAGATGTCAGTGCAGCTGTCGCCGCGACAAGCACGACGGCAGCCCAGAAGAGCATGTCTCCCAGCGCTGCGGCAACATCGCCGAGCCCCAGCACGCCTCCGGCGGAAAGCGCAACCGTAGCCAGGCGGCCAAAAAGCGCGCCCATCCCCGTGGCGGCCGCGGCGCTTGCCGGGCCGAGCCAAAAGGCCGCGATGCCGGTGGCGACCCCGGCGGCAAGGAGGACGTCGCCCGTTAGACAGCCAAGTGCCACCGCGCAGGTGAGCGCAGCGCTCGCGGCGGCCTCGGTGCGGCCCCAGGCGATCCACCAACCGGACATGGTGGCGGCAAAGAGCACCGCGACGGGCAGCATCGACAGGATGCCCTGCGCCTGCATGGTGGCGTTGGCCATAAGTACCAAAAAGCCCACGGCCGAGATAGCCGAGCCAATCTGCGGGGCCAGGCCGGCGGCCGCCCCAATCGCGATGGCCGCGGCAATAAGTCCGGGAAGCGCCGCGACGCCTGCCGTCTGCAAGATCAGAAAGCTAAAGGCACCACACGTTAGCGCCGAGATGGCGCGCATGGTGTAATCGCGCGCGCGGCTCCATCGCGTGCCGGCCCAGCCGAGCGCGGGGTCGACCTCGATGGCGTCGTCCTCATAGGGCAACGATTCGATATCGTCTGCCGTGCGCTCGTCATCCGACAGCTCGCCCACCATCTGCTCCAGGCTGCGACGGCCCTCGCGCACGCTGCCCAAGCCGGCGAGCAGCTGGTCGCAAAATGCCTCGATGCTGTTGGGGCGGTCTTGCGGCATGGGGGAGAGGGCGCTCATGAGCGCAGCCTCGGCTCCCGGGGGAAAGTGCGGGATGAGCTCGCTGGGGTAGGTGGCACCGCCGATGATGCGGCCGAGCGAGTCGCCGGGCGTGGCGGCCATAAAGGGGGCGCTGCCGCACAGGCCCTCGTAGATAACACAGGCGAGGGCAAAGACATCGGCGCGCTCGTCAACCGTGCCAGTCTCGATGTCGAGCTGCTCGGGTGGCATGTAGCCGATGGTGCCGCCGCGCGAGCCGCCAAAGCCACCGGCAGACGACAGCCGCGCCATGCCAAAGTCGGTGAGCTTTACATTGCCCGAGTGGTCGATGAGCACATTGGCGGGCTTAATATCCAGGTGGAGCACGCCGTTGCTATGGGCGAAGGCGAGCGCCTGGCCCAGCGCGTCGGCAATTGCCGCGGCCTCGTCAAAGGTGAGCGAATGGCCGTCCACGCGATGCAAAAAGTCGGCGAGCGACATGCCGTCGACATATTCCATGACTAGGTAGGCATAGGCGGTATCGTGCGTAAAGTCGATAACCTGCACGATATTGGGATGTTGAAGCATAGCGGCGGTGTGTGCCTCGCGCAGGACATCCATGATGTCGCTGGCGGGCATGCCGGCACCGCCTGTGAGGGGAATGCGCTTAATGGCGACGCGACGGCGCAGGTGCGTGTCGCGGCAAATCTCGATGGAGCCAAAACCACCGGTCGCAAGCGTCTCGAGCGGCTGGTACCGCTTGAGCAGCTCGCGAGAGCTGGTGCCCTCCAAGGGAACGTCCGGCGAGAACCGGGCGGTATGTTGCGAGAAAAGCGGCATGGCCAACCCTCGTGCGTTTAAAGTTCGTTTGCGAGCGGCGGGCCGGGGCCAAGCCGTTCGCGGTGGCATAGATGCTGCTAGTGTAGCACGCTCGGGCGCATGGTGAAGGTAGCGGGGCGAGGTGGCCTGTCTGGCTCGGCCTTAGTGCTTCTTCTTGTTCTTCTTCTGCTTGCGCTGTTTGGCCTTTGCGTTCTTGGGCTCGCTTTCCTGCTTGGCCTTGGCAGCGGCCTTCTCGGCCTTCATCTTCTTACGTTTGGTCTCGATGCGGAGTTTTTTGTTGATGCGCGCCTTGAGGAAGGAGCCAAACTGCTCGGCATCACCACGCACAAAGGTGTCCTTGGGGATCGTCACGCCCTGGTCGGCGAACATGGCCACAAAGATGCGTTCGCCGTCGAGTACGTGGTCGAGCTTCTCAAACGGGAAGAACTGCGACTTGCCGCTCTTGCCCCAGACCATCAGGCCGTCCTCGTTGGCGGCGACGCGGCGGTAACGGCCGCCCATGGACTCGTCTGCCTCGACGGCTTCGATAAAGTCGCGCGCGAGCGTATGGTGCAGATTTTTGCTCCACCAGGCCAAAAAGGCGCCGAACACGATCAGGACGACGCCGAACTTGATCCAATTGCCGCCGGCCACTAGCATGCCGATGCCGATAAGCGCGGCAATCGCAGCGGCGACGTACAGGGAGCCACGGCGCCTGGGCGAGGCGACCAGGCGGGCGAAATCGGTGACGAGGTCGTTTTCGTACTGATACTCGTTGAGGTACAGGATGCCGTCATCGGCTGCTGCCTGCGTCTCGAGCGCGACCTCGACCTGGTCGGCTGCTTCGGAGGGAACGAGGTTGCTCTCTGCGTCTGCCATGCTCTTTGGACTCCTATCGCGGCGGGCTCGCCGTACGGGTTATTATGAATGCAGTATGCCGTGCGACCGCATGGCCGCCGCGGCAACAAGACTCAGTATACCCGGGGGAGCACCCATGGAATCGTTGTACCGAAAGTATCGCCCGCTCACCTTCGACTCCGTGGTGGGCCAGCAGCATATCGTCTCGACGCTCGAGCACGCCATTACCGAGGGGCGCCTGTCCCACGCGTACCTGTTCTGCGGACCGCGCGGCACGGGCAAGACCACCATGGCGCGCATTTTGGCCAAGGCGCTGCTGTGCCGCAATGCCGAGGCGGCGCGCGCCGAGGGTGCGAGCGGCTGCATGCCCGATGGCACCTGCGAGGAGTGCGAGCTCATCGCCGAGGGCAACCACCCGGACGTCTACGAGCTCGATGCCGCAAGCCGTACGGGCGTGGACAATGTGCGCGAGGAGATCATCAACTCCGTTAACTTTGCCCCGGTGCGCGGCAAGTACAAGATCTATATCATCGACGAGGTTCACATGCTCACGACGGCGGCGTTTAACGCGCTGCTCAAGACGCTCGAGGAGCCGCCGGCGCACGTGATCTTTGTGCTGTGCACCACCGACCCGCAAAAGATTCTGGAGACCATCCTCTCGCGCTGCCAGCGCTTCGATTTCCACCGCATCGGTAACGAGGATATCGAGCGCCGCCTGGCATACGTGTGCGAGCAGGAGGGCTTCGACTACGACGACGAGGCGCTTGCCATCGTGGCGCGCCATGCCAAGGGCGGCATGCGCGATGCGCTCTCCACGCTGGAGCAGCTGAGCGTCTTCGGCAACGGCACCGTGCATGCGGACGATGCCCGCTCACTTTTGGGCGAAGTTTCGGACCAGATTCTGGGAGAGTTTACGCGCGCCATTGCCGATCGTGATGTCGCCGAGCTCTATGGGCTTATTCGCGCGCAGGTCGAGGAAGGTAACGATCTGCTGGAACTGACGCGCGATCTGGTGGCGCACGTGCGCGACGTGTATGTTGCCTGCGTTGCCGGTGCCCGTGCCGAGTTGTTTGAGGGCGGTGTCGAGCAGGCCGAGGCGCTTGCAGCCGAGGCCGCTGCCTTTGGCGAGCATCCTGCCGATCGTCTGGCTCGCGTGCTGACGGTGCTCGACGATGCCGCCTTGGAGATGAGGGGTGCGAGCGACGTGCGCCTGGTGCTCGAGATCGCCTGCACGCGCCTGACGCGTCCCGAGGCCGATTTAACGATTGAGGCATTGGCCGAGCGCGTGGCTCGCTTGGAGGCCATGGTTGCCAACGCCGCCGTTCCGGCGAGCGTGGCTGCTGCTCGAGCGAGTGCGCCTGCTGCATCCGCACCCGCTGTCCAGCAGCCGACGCTGATCTCGGGTGCCCGAGCTGCTACTCCTGCGGCGACCGCCGCCCCCGCTGCTACGTCTGCGCATCAGGGTGGCATGCCTTGGGACCGCGGCGCTGCTGTTCCGGCTGCCCAGCCTGCGCCCAAGTCCGCGGCTCCGGCTCCCGCGCCCAAACCTGTAACGCCTGCACCTCAACCCGTTGCGGCTCCGGCTCCCGCGCCCACTGCATCGACCGTGCCGGCGTCCAAGCCCAACAACGCCGCCCAGGTTGCCGCCGCCGGTGCTGCCGAGACCCCCGCGGTCGAGGACGCCGGCGAGCTCCAGCGCAAATGGGCCGAGGTCGTCGAGCGCGTCAAGGCTCGTCAGGCTTCCTATGCAGGCCTTTTGCTCAACGCCCGCGCCACGGCCGACGACGGCTCCAAGCTCACGGTCTCGTTCCCCGCGGGCTCGACCTTTGCCATCAAGATGCTCGGTCGCGCCGACACGCAGTCGGTGGTCCTGCCGACGGTCTGCGCGGTCTTCGGTCGTCGCACCGTCGACTACGTCCTGGATGGAGGTGGCACGCCGGCTCCTCAACATGAGGAGCATTCTCCATCTGCACGGGCTGCGGCATCTGCGGACCCGCAACCCGTGTCCTCGGCGGCCCCTGTATCCTCGAGCGCCAGCGCGCCGCAGCAACAAGCGACGCCGGTAGCGGCACCGACTCCGTCGGCGCCTAAGGCCGTTGCGCCCAAACCGGCTGCTCCGGCGCCCGCGTCCAAGCCCGCTGCCGCGCCTGCGTCTAAGTCATCCGACCTGGCTAAGGCCCCTTGGCTACGCTCCGACAATCCTGCCGGCGCTCCTGCCACGGGCAAGCTCCCGACCGAGCCCGCGCCCCGTGCGCCCGAGCGCTCTGCCGCTCCCAAGGCTCAGCCGTCTGCGCAGTCCGCTCCGTGGGAATCCGAGCAGGTGCCCTACGACGACGCCATGGTCGGCGGTTTTGCTGCCGATGCCGGCGGGGACGATCTGCCCCCGTTTGACGTGCCGGGTGCGGCGTCCGCGCCCAAGCCCGCTGCAACTGCCCCCAAAGAGGAGGACGCTCCTGCAGCTCCCTGGGAGTCCAACCCCGGCGCCGGCAGCCCCTTCGGCCACCAGGGCGCAGCCCCGAGCATCCCGCAGACCGAGGACGAGGCCAAAGCCCTCATCCGCAGCGTCTTTGGCCAGTCCACCATCTTCAAGCCGGTGGAGTAACCGTGCGGGCGGGTATACTGCTCAAGAAGAGGGCTCAATGTCCGGGCGCATCTGTATTTCGGACATGTGTAGTGTGGTGCCGCGTATCTCGCATTCGAGCAGGCAGGTACGTGACGGTCGGCCTAGGATGTTGAGGTCGATACGATACGTCGCATGGCTGTCTGTGTACTCGACTTGCTCGGCGTTGAGGGTTGCTCCGATTGTCAAGAAAGAGCCCGGTTCGGCATCGACAATCTTGGAGTCCTTTATCTTGACCTTGAACTCTTGGTAGAGGGACGGGCTGTTGTAGTAAATGGTTCGGGTTCCGTCGGTGCACTCATCGGTCGCTTCCCATTTGACGACGGGCTGGTCCGAGCCGGCTATCAGCAGTTCTGCTCCAAAGGCTATGGCATGGGTGATGACAACCAGCAATGCCCAGCCGACAAAGAGGTAGAGAACCACATATGCAACGGGGTGTTTTGAGCGGATGTTTTGGAGCGCGTCGGGGGCATTCATGGGGCACCTCCAAATTGCTATTTATGGCAATCAGATTATACCCCGCCGTCATGCGCGCCACCTCGAGTAGTGGCTCGGCATTTAGCCATTTAGTTGGATGCAGAAAGAAAATACCGGATTCCGGCTCTACAAGATTTAGCTTTCGATATTATGCAGATGCGAATTATTCAACTTTGCATAATCTTTGGGCGCGGCTTGCACTCCAGGACATGTATATCGACTGAGGTAACACGTCCGCCCCGCTCGCTGGCCCCGCGCCGTGGTACGATTTTTGAGTTTGAAAGTCCCGCCGCGCTCCGGCTGCCCTTGCAGCTCGGCGTGCGGCCGCACGTAAAGGAGCCATCATGGCCGGTATGAACATGCAGCAGATGATGAAGCAGGCCCGCAAGATGCAGGAGCAGCTTGCCGCCGCGCAGGAGAACCTCAAGTCCCAGACCGTCGACGCCTCTGCCGGCGGCGGCATGGTCAAGGTGACCGTTAACGGCGAGATGGAGCTCGTCAACCTCACCATCGATCCCGATGCCCTCGATCCCGAGGACGTCGATATGCTGCAGGACATGATCATGGCTGCTGTCAACGAGGCCGTCCGCGGCGTCAACGAGCTCGCCAACAAGCAGATGGGCGCCATCACCGGCGGCCTCAACATCCCGGGCATGCCGTTCTAAGACACGCATATATATGAGTGCGAATCACAGTCTGCAAAAACTGCTCGATGAACTGGGTCGTCTGCCGGGCATTGGTCCCAAGTCGGCCCAGCGCATCGCCTATTACTTGCTCGAGGCCGATGCCGAGGAGGCCCGCCGCCTGGCCGAGGCCATCCTGGAGGTCAAGCAGGAGGTCCACTTTTGCAGCCGTTGCTTTAACTACGCCACGGCCGACGAGTGCTCCATCTGCCAGGACCCGATGCGCGATACCACTCGCATTTGCGTGGTGGGCGAGCCGCGCGACGTTCAGGCAATCGAGCGCACGGGCAGCTACCATGGCCTGTACCATGTGCTGGGCGGCGTAATCAGCCCCATGGACAAGATCGGTCCCGAGCAGCTGCATATCCGCGAGCTGCTGGCGCGCCTGGGCCACGAGGACATCCACGAGGTCATTATCGCCACCAACCCCAACATTGAGGGCGAGACCACGGCGAGCTACCTTGCTCGCACCATCAAGCCATTGGGCGTTGAGGTATCGCGTCTTGCGAGCGGCCTTCCCGTGGGCGGCGACTTGGAGTATGCCGACGAGCTTACGCTTGGCCGCGCTATCGAGGCCCGCCGCGCGATCTAGGCGGCGAGCCTGCTCCTGCCGTATGTTTTCCTCGCGATGCACGGGGTAGTCATAATTTCCCCGTGCGACTGTGAGTTTGTTGTGCAACAAAGATGCTTCGTATCCGCTTATCGCATGGATGCTTCCGCTCGCATCCTTAATTTGCCCATTCGTTGCGCAACCTTTTAGGTTCGCTGATACACTCAAATATGGATTTGAATGAATGCGCCGCTTCTGAGCGGCGTGTTTTTCTTGGAGGAGAACGCATGCGGCCCGGTGGCACTCAGACAAAGCGCGGCGCCGCGGTGCGCATGCGACGCCGACTGGGCTTGGCGCCGCGGGCGTACGTGCTGCTGTCGTGCTCGCTGGTGCTGGTCATGGCTGGCGTTTCTGCCTATGGCATGACCGTGCCGTCCATGATGCAGGCGCATGCCGCACGCGAACCGCGCGTGGGGCATGAGGTCAAAAGCGATCTGGGCACCACGACTGGATATGCTTGGGCAAGTGTGGTCGGGCATATTGTGTTTGGTACCGACGATGCGGACGGCGCCGAGGCCCCGGACAACGAAGTCACGCTTGCCAATGGCAAAACCATCGTGCTCACCAACACCAAGATCATCGATCGGTTGTCCAACAATAGCGTGGCGGCAACGGTGAATAAGGTCGAGCAGCAGAAGGAGCAGGACGCCCAGCAGTCCGGAAAGCCCGGTAGCTCGGATACTTCTGGCTCCGGCTCGGATTCATCGAGTTCGGGCGGCGGCTCTGGGTCGGGTTCCTCTACCGGAGGGTCTGGAAACGGCGGCTCGACGGGCGGCAACACTGACAACGATGCAAACTCCGGTGGCCTTTCCGCTGCTGAAGAAGAGAGCATTCACAGTTGGCTTGTGACCAAGTACAACATGCTCGACGGCTATGTTTCTCGTGCCAATGACGTGGTCTCGACCTATAACTCTACGGGAGATCCCAGGCCGTGCGACAGCCTGGTCGGGGAGATGTTTGTCATTCGAGCCGAGTTCGGTCGTCAGACATTCTCGCCCCGGTCAAAGTGGTATCAGCAGTATGCCAATCTGTGGGGCTGTTACACCAACCTATGTCAATGGGTCGGCCATTACGGCGATGATGACGTCGCGCTCGGTAACTTCAACAATAACGTGGCGGCGCTTGCCCTATGATGACCGATCTTGCATCCACCACACCACAATCGCTCGGTCGCGATCCCATGGTCGGCCTGCGCCTGGCGCGTGTCGACGGGTTTGAGCCGGCCATTGCGCTCGGTCAGGACGAACTGCCTGCCTATCTGCGTCGTTTTACGATGCTGTTTGCCGACGATGCCACCATGCGCCGTGGCGGTATCGGCCGCGTGACGCGTGCCGTCAACGCCCAAGGCGAGGCCGTGGCACTCAAGCAGCTCATCTTGCCGACGCGCGATGAGTTTGACGACGATGCCGCTCACGAGGCGCTGGTCGCCAAGTTCAAGGCGGCGTTTCGCGAGGAATACGAATGCCATCGCGCCCTTTCGGGCCTTAAGGGCTTTCCCCGCCTCTATGGCTGGGGCGAGGTCGACGGTGTGCCTGCAATTGTCATGGAATGGGTCGAGGGCGAGACGCTTGCCCGCTTGCGTTCACGACTCGCCGTGGACGATGCCGGACGCCTGTCGCCGCTTGTGGCGGCGCGTCTGGGTCGCGACCTGTTCGATCTGCTCTGCCGTATGAGCCTGGTGGGTGAGGGCTTTGTCCATCGCGATATCTCGCCCGCTAATATTATGGTGCGTACGGCGCGTCTGCCGCTTGACCGGCAGCTTGCCGAGGGCACCTTTGACCTGTGCCTGATCGACTTTGGCTCGTCGCTGGCGCTCGAGCCTGCGTCGGCCGTGGCCGGTACCGGCGGCAAGGCGTCGTTTACGGAGCGCTATGCCACGCTGCGTCGCGCGACGGTTGCCTATGCCCCGCCCGAGATGCTCACCGACGATATTCCCGATCTGCGCGCTTTGCGTATGTCGCCGGCGATTGACGTCTATGCCGCGGCAAGCACGGTTTACGAGCTCATTGCCGGCGTCGCGCCATACGAAGCCGCGCCGAGCACTTCGGGCACCTCGGGTTCGCGCAAAAAGACGCGCGACATCGCGAGCCCCTACCGTCTCAAGATGGACACGCGGCCCGACTATCCCATTGGTGCCCATGCGCCCGGTTGCAATTTGACTCAGCTGCTTCGTCGTGAGCCCGATGTGGCGCTCGCCGCGGCCGAGCAGGCCCAGCAGCTAGGGCTTGAGCCGGATTCCGAAGAGCTACGCGATGCGCTGGCGTTTGTCGATGCCCAGCTGTTCGACGTGGTGATGGCCTGTCTGTCCAGCCATCAAAAAGATCGTCCCGAGCCGGCGGCGGTCGAGGCAGCGCTCTCGGCGTTTTGTGACCACTATGCGCAAAATGTCGGTCGTTCGCTCCGCGGCGAGCCGCTCACGCCGTGCCCCATGGATGCGTCTGGCCGCGCGGTTCGTCGCGCGCTGATGGTCGGCGCGACGGTCGTCTGTGGCGTGGTTTGGGCTGTGGTCGTGGTTTCGGCCGCGCTGCTGGCGTCGGGCGCTCGCGTGACGGCGACTTTGGGATCGCTCGTGTGGTCTGGGCCGCTACCGGGTATTATTGCCGCACTGGCGTTGGCGCTGCCAGGCATAGCCGGCGTTGCCGCGGGGGCACTTGCGCGCGATCGGCGCTCGGGGTTCCTGCAGGGTGTGCTTGCGCTTTCTGCCTGCGAGGTTCCGGTGCTGGTTGTGGCTGCATGTAGCGTATTTTCCCAACGCGCCGTGACGGGCGGCCTTGTTGCCGCTCTGGTTGCAACCTATGCGCTTACGTGGTTTTTGCTTGCGATGGGCTTTGCCTTTGAACTTCCCGTTTCGGCACCGCGACGCACAAAAGCCCAGATGGCGACTCCGCTTGCCGGTGGAGCCGCAGCTGCCCGTACTTTTGGCGGACCTGTCGAGGTATCGTCCGATTCTATTTCTACGACCAAGGAGGCCTAGGTCATGGCATCTCAAGTTGAGCTCACCCCATGCGGGGCCATGTTTGACATCTTTAAGCGCGCGGCGCATCTGAGCCATATCGAGCTGTGCGGCTTGGTGCTTTCGTCCCGTCCGCTCGCCGACGGCCGCAGCCCGCAGAGCCGGGCCGCCGATCGCTCTTGGGTTTCCCGCTTTATCGTTCGCGCGCCGGTCGGCACGCTTCAGCAGCGCTACTTTGCCGAATACGGTACCTCGGCTGCGCGTATTATGTCGCAACTGGCCCTGCGCCAGCGAAATCCCATGGACTCCACGGCTGTGATCAATATGGTGTGCGGTCCTGCAGGTGAACCGATGGTACGCGCGCTCGAAGAGTGCCATCAGGACACGAATCTCTATCGCAACGCGCTCGATCGCCTGTCCCAGGCGGCAGAACTCATGCCTGCCGAGCGCGCCGAGGCCGTGCTGGTGCTGTTTGTCGCCGTCGGTTGTTCGGCGGATGTGCGGTCCTCGGTGAACTATGCCATCGACTACGCGCACGCGACCTGTGGCGGAGGCACCTCCACGCCGCGTTCGCTTGGCATGTCGATGGCCGCGGGCGAACGCGAACCCGCCCCGGCGCACCCCTTGGGCTTGCTGCGCGTACAAAACAGTTTTGTCGTGAGCGCCCCGCGCTGGATTCAGCCGAGTGAGCAGGGTGTTGAGATTGGCGCGCTGGCCACTGGTGAGGGCGATATTACCGACGTCGGCGACGATGTCTCGGCCCGCCATGCCCATATCTGGTGCGATGCTCAAAATATCTGGCACGTCGAGGACTTGTCGTCCACCAACGGAACCGTGGTGGTAAACGGGGCCACGCGCGTTTGCATTCAGGTCGAGCCCGGCCGTTCCGCCCAGCTCAATCCCGGCGACGAGCTCAAGCTCGGCGAATCCACTACCTACGCCATTCTCTTCGGTGCCCTTTAGCCAGTCCTGCCAAATGGTCCCTCCGTCCCCAAGGGATCATTTTGCTCCCGGCGGTCACCCGAGGTAAACCTTTACCGGCCACCTATATTTGCCGAAATATGGCTTGACGGCGGGGTACAATAAACCCGCATGCGGATTTCCGTTGCGGGCGCTTCCCATCGCCGGGGCGTGCCCGGGAGCATCCGGCATGCGGCCTTTGCGGCGCTCGGTCATGTGCAAGACGGGTAGCTGGGCCTGTGGAGCGCGTGCAGCCCTCCTCGCCTTGGCATGCCTTCTCTCCACGCCATGTACCTGCTGCTGAGTCCGCCTGCCAGATGATTGGAAGCAACAACGAAAATCCCATCACGCCAATATCCCGGCGATCGCCGGGGCCTGTATACCTATATGAGAGGAGAGGGGTATATGGCGCGTAAGTTTAAGTCTATGGACGGCAACGAGGCGGCCGCATATGTTTCGTATGCGTACACCGAGGTAGCGGGAATCTATCCCATTACGCCGTCCAGCCCGATGGCCGACCATGTCGACCAGTGGGCGGCCCAGGGTCGCAAGAATATCTTCGGCACCCCGGTCAAGGTCGTCGAGATGGAGTCCGAGGCAGGTGCAGCCGGTACCGTTCACGGTTCGCTGGGCGCCGGTGCTCTGACTACCACCTACACGGCTTCTCAGGGTCTGCTCCTGATGATCCCGAACATGTACAAGATCGCGGGCGAGCAGCTCCCGGGCGTCTTCCACGTCTCCGCGCGTTGCGTCGCTTCCCACGCCCTGAACATCTTTGGCGATCACTCCGACGTCATGGCCTGCCGCCAGACCGGTTTCGCCATGCTCGCCGAGGGCAACGTCCAGGAGGTCATGGACCTCTCGCCGGTGGCTCACCTTGCCGCCATCGAGGGTAAGACCCCGTTCCTTAACTTCTTCGACGGCTTCCGCACCAGCCACGAGATCCAGAAGGTCGCCATGTGGGACTACAAGGATCTTGCCGAGATGTGCGACATGGACGCCGTCCAGGCTTTCCGCGATCACGCGCTCAACCCTGAGCACCCGCACACCCGCGGCAGCCACGAGAACGGCGATATCTTCTTCCAGAACCGTGAGGCCTGCAACAAGGTCTACGACGAGCTTCCCGCCGTCGTCGAGGGCTACATGAAGAAGATCAACGAGAAGCTCGGCACCGATTACGGCCTGTTCAACTACTACGGCGCTCCCGATGCCGACCGCGTCGTCGTGTGCATGGGCTCCTTCTGCGACGTGCTTGAGGAAGTCATCGACTACCTCAACGCTCACGGCGAGAAGGTCGGCCTGGTCAAAGTTCGCCTGTTCCGTCCGTTCTCCATCAAGCACTTCGTCGACGTTCTCCCCGAGACCGTCAAAAAGATCGCCGTCATGGACCGCACCAAGGAGCCGGGTTCCATCGGCGAGCCGCTCTACCAGGACGTCGTCTCCGCTCTCTACGAGGCCGGCAAGACGGGCATCAAGGTCGTCGGCGGCCGTTATGGCCTGGGCAGCAAGGACACGCCTCCCGCGTCCGCGTTCGCTGTCTTCGAGGAGCTCAAGAAGGACGAGCCCAAGCGCGAATTCACCATCGGCATTGTCGATGACGTGACCAACCTGAGCCTGCCCGAGGCCGAGGATGCGCCCAACACCGCAGCCCCCGGCACCATCGAGTGCAAGTTCTGGGGTCTGGGTGGCGACGGTACCGTCGGCGCCAACAAGAACTCGATCAAGATCATCGGCGACCACACCGACAAGTACGTCCAGGCCTACTTCCAGTACGACTCCAAGAAGACCGGCGGCGTCACCGTCTCGCACCTGCGCTTTGGTGATTCCCCGATCCGTTCGCCGTACTACGTGACCAAGGCCGACTTTGTCGCCTGCCATAACCCCAGCTACATCGTTAAGGGCTTCAAGATGGTCCGCGACGTCAAGCCGGGCGGCACCTTCCTGGTCAACTGCCAGTGGAGCGACGAGGAGTTCGCCGAGCACATGCCCGCCGTGGCCAAGCGCTACATCGCGAACAACAACGTCAACGTCTACCTGATCGACGCTATCGACCTGGCGGCCAAGGTCGGCATGGGCAAGCGCACCAACACGGTGCTCCAGTCCGCCTTCTTCGCACTGGCCAAGGTCCTGCCCGCCGAGGACGCCCTGCAGTACATGAAGGACGCGGCTACCAAGTCCTACATGAAGAAGGGCCAGGCCATCGTCGACGCCAACCACAAGGCCATCGATGCCGGCGCTACCGCCTTCCGTAAGTTCGAGGTTCCGGCCGACTGGGCAACTGCCGAGGATGCCGCTCCCGTCGAGCTCTCCGAGGAGACCAAGTCCGCTATCGCCCAGCAGGTCAAGAACCTGCTCGAGCCCATCGATCGCATGGACGGCGACAGCCTGCCCGTTTCCGCCTTCGTCGATTGCGCCGACGGCCAGTTTGAGCTGGGCGCCTCCGCATACGAGAAGCGCGGCGTCGCCGTGGTCGTTCCCCACTGGGACGAGACCAAGTGCATCCAGTGCAACCAGTGCGCCTACGTGTGCCCGCATGCCACCATCCGTCCGTTCGCGATGACCGAGGACGAGGCTGCCGCCGCGCCCGAGGCTACCCGCACGCTCGACGCCATGGGCCCCAAGGCCAAGGGCATGAAGTTCACTATGGCTGTGTCCCCGCTCGACTGCATGGGTTGCACCAACTGCGTCAAGGTCTGCCCCAAGGGCGCCCTCGAGATGGTTCCCACCGAGCAGGAGATGGACCAGCAGCCCGTTTGGGACTACATGGTCGAGAACGTCTCCGAGAAGAAGGAGCTCATCGCGGCCAACGTCAAGGGCAGCCAGTTTAAGCAGCCCTACCTGGAGTTCTCCGGCTCCTGCGCCGGCTGCGCCGAGACCGCCTATGCACGTCTGGTGACCCAGGTTGCCGGCGACCGCATGTTCATCTCCAACGCCACCGGCTGCTCCTCCATTTGGGGCAACCCCGCTGCCACCGCTCCTTACTGCAAGGACAAGGACGGTCACGGCCCGGCGTGGAACAACTCCCTGTTCGAGGACAATGCCGAGCACGGTCTGGGCATGGCCGTCGGTTACGAGGCCGTCCAGAAGAAGCTGATTGCCGCTACCCAGGACATCATCGCTGCCGATGGTCCGTCCGATGAGCTCAAGGCTGCCGGCCAGGCTTGGATCGACTCCGTCAACGACGCCGAGGCCTCCAAGACCGCTGCTGCTGCCTACGTTGCCGAGCTCGAGAAGTGCGGCTGCGACGCTTCCAAGGCGATCCTCGCCGACAAGGCTTACCTCACCAAGAAGTCCTTCTGGATCTTCGGCGGCGACGGCTGGGCCTACGACATCGGCTTCGGTGGCCTGGACCACGTCCTGGCTTCCGGCCACAACGTCAACGTCTTCGTCTTCGACACCGAGGTCTACTCCAACACCGGCGGTCAGGCCTCCAAGGCCTCGAACCTGGGCCAGGTCGCTCAGTTCGCCGCTGCCGGTAAGGTGACCAAGAAGAAGTCCCTGGCCGAGATCGCCATGAGCTACGGCTACGTCTACGTGGCGCAGGTCGCCATGGGCGCCAACCCGGCTCAGACCCTCAAGGCCATCCACGAGGCCGAGGCCTACGACGGCCCGTCCCTCATCATCGGCTACAGCCCCTGCGAGATGCACTCCATCAAGAAGGGTGGCATGCAGAACTGCCAGGCCGAGATGAAGAAGGCTGTCGAGTGCGGTTACTGGAACCTCTTCCGCTTCAACCCCGAGGCTGCTGCCGGCAAGAAGTTCTCGCTCGATTCCAAGGAGCCCGCGGGCGGTTATCAGGAGTTCCTGATGAACGAGGCCCGTTACGCTTCGCTGACGCGTTCCTTCCCCGAGCGCGCCGAGGAGCTCTTCAAGGAGAACGAGCAGGCCGCTATGGACCGCTACGCTCACCTGCTGAAGCTCAAGACGGTGTACAACGAGGCCTAGGTCTCCCACCGCAGGATCTGAGGACTGACCTTCGCGGACGTCCTCGGACATGAAAGAACCCCCGCTGCGCACTACGTGCGGCGGGGGTTCTTTCGTCCTGCGGAGCGTCCGCAAAGGTCAGCCCTCAGATCCTGCTACGACTACGTCCTTGGATTGTGTGGGCGGATGAAGGACGTAGTTGGTCGGGTATTCCGTCCCCTTCGCTGTTTCGCGGCTTTGCCGCGAAACCTCGCGCCACTTTGGGGATGGATGGGGGACTTGGCCGTTGCCGCTTTTTCGGAGCTCTTCTTTATTCCTTTTGTTGGATGAAAAGCCCCTTGTTTTTGCAGGGGTGCATACTCGACTTATATGTGCATAGAATCTCGTATAGTGCGAGTAAGATATTGCGCTGTCTGTTTTGTGTTTAGCAAAGATATAGTTTGCATAATCTGGTCTAATCCCTGCTCTATTAAAATAAAGTTGCACGTAAATGGCGTAGATATGCTTGAGCTGGGGTTCTGTACGCTGAGCGGATAAAAACGACCGTTCACCGTTCCGCTATTTTCAAAATGAATAAAATGAGCGATAAAGAGAATATAAACCTTAATAAACTCGCGTATCGCACGGACGCGGGTTATTAATGGGTTGTAGGCCTTTTACAGAAAGGATTCCAGCAATGTCTAAGCCTCTTGGCAAGCCCGATCGTATTGTCGTCGCCCTTGGCGGCAACGCCCTCGGCAACAACCCCGTCGAGCAGATCGAGGCCGTGAGCAACACCGCCCATGCCCTCCTCGGCCTCATCGAGCAGGGCAACGAGATCATCATCACCCACGGCAACGGCCCGCAGGTCGGCATGATCCAGAACGCCTTCGCCGCTGCCCACGATGCCATCGGTACCCCCGAGATGCCGCTGCCCGAGTGCGGCGCCATGTCCCAGGGCTACATTGGTTATCACCTGCAGCAGGGCATCGGCCGCGAGATGCACAAGCGCTATAAGCGTTGGCACGCCGCCACCGTCGTCACCCAGATCGAGTGCGACCCGGATGATCCCGCGTTCAAGAACCCGACCAAGCCGATCGGCCCCTTCTACACCGAGGAGCAGGCCAAGGAGTTCATGGCCGAGGATCCCTCCAAGGTCTTCGTCGAGGATTCCGGCCGCGGCTGGCGTCGCGTCGTCGCTTCCCCCGATCCCAAGAAGATCGTCGAGGCTGATTCCATCCTCAACCTGCTCGACAACGAGTTCATCGTCATCGCCTGCGGTGGCGGCGGCATCCCCGTCGTCCGCGACTACGAGAACAAGGGCTGCTACAAGGGCGTTCCCGCCGTCATCGACAAAGACCTGGGCGGCGAGCTGCTGGCCGAGGACTGCGATGCCGACGTTCTGTTCCTGCTGACCGCCGTTGAGCATGTCGCCATCAACTTTGGCAAGCCCAACCAGGAGGAGCTCGAGGACCTCACCGCCGACGAGGCCGAGCGCCTGGCCGACGAGGGCCAGTTCGGCAAGGGTTCCATGGAGCCCAAGGTCCGCGCTGCCATCAAGTTCGCCCGTTCCCGCAAGGGCCGCACCTGCATCATCGGCGCTCTGGACAAGGCTGCCGAGACCATGGCCGGCCTCTCCGGTACCCGCATCCACGAGTAGTCTCTACTCTGTTGCCTCTCTCGTGGGCGCCAGGCAAAGCGCCTACAAACTAGCCTCTCTTCATGAGCCCCGCAGTCCGCTCCGACTGCGGGGCTTTTGCTATTCACCTAGTCATTGGGGACGTTCTTAAATGACTAGTCAAACAAGAGCGTCCCCAATGACCACTCATTTAAGTATGCCCCCAATGACTAGTAGTAGGCCCACATGGCTTCGACTTCGTTGAGGACTTCTACTACGCCCCAGCGGCGGGCGCTGCGGCTGGCCGAGTTGGGGTCGTAGACGCCAATCTGGTTGGCATCGTCGATGCCGTAGAGCACGATGTAGTGGCCTACGTTGGTAAACGTACCGGGGCGCACTGCGGCGATGACGGGCACACCCGAGCGAAGTGCTTGGGTAATCGATTCGCGATCGTTATAGAGCTGTGTTCCGTTGAGCCCCAGCTGCCACGCACCGCCTGTCATAAACGACCACTCGGTGGCACCAGTGGGGGCGTAGTTGCCGGCTTCGGCCAGTGCGCATATATCGACCGGCGTCTTATCGGTATGGCCGGTCTTAAAGATATAGACCATGGTGAGGCAGGTAGGACCGCAAGCGTTTTCGCGAATAGTGCCACCGGCATAGGGCAGCTCCGACCATGCGGGGTCAATTTGGTAGATGTGGGGCATGGTGCCGGCCTGCCATTGCGAGCGTGGGGTCGAGAACGCAAAGGAGTAACCGGGTGCGACGGGAGCTTTAAGCAGCTTGTCTTCGGCAGTGGGCTCAAGACCGGCTGATCCGTGGGAGATACAGGATCCCAAAAACACAAAGACGAGGCAGGCGGCGATGGAGCAAAGCGTAAGGCGTAGGCGGCGGGCCGGAAGCGCGTGGCTTGTGGCGTGCGACGCAGGGTGAGGGGCGGAATTGCCGCGATCGCGTTGAGGTCGCGAAAAGGAGCGCTTGACGTAGTAGTCGGTCTTACGGCGATCGTAGCGGCGTGGCTGCGATGTGTCGGTCTGGCGTTGGCGTGTGCTCGTACTCACGCGGTCTGACTGCTGCACGGTACGGCTTTGTTGCCGCGAAGAAGCCCCGGGCTGCTCTTGGGGGCGCTGCGGGTTGTCGTTGTCGGAGGTGCTTCTGGGCGTTGACGTGGTGCGGCCGGCAAGGCGCACGCTTTGTGGCCGTTGGTCGCCGTCATTGTATCCGTATGCCATTCGAATCACCTTGCCTCATGTGTAACTTGTCTATCCTACATAAAAAGATGCACGACACATGGGCATGTGCGCCAAAAGCCCGACAAATGGTATGAACGTTGCCGCGCCGCGCGCCAAGCGCCACGGCAACAGGTATTCAAAAGCAGACAAGATGAAAGCGTCCAAGACGAATGACGTCTCCCGCCGTTCGTCCCAAAAACGGTGCCGCTCGTTTTGCAGTTCTGCCTTCGGTCGAGCTGCGAGCGGCGCTGCTGCGCCAAGGCCGTATCTTAAAGCCATGGAATAAAAGCGCGCGGCAAAACGGACCGCGCAAGGGGTGACGCCAAGGGCGTCAAACAGGAAAGGAGGGGAACAATGGCGGACAAGAACGCAGAAGTTGCAGTCGAGGATAACGGCGGCATGAAGAAAACGCTTTCGCTCTGGAACTTCTTCACCATCGGTTTCGGCGCCATCATCGGTACCGGTTGGGTTCTGCAGGTCGGCGACTGGATGGTCGTGGGCGGCGGTCCCGTTCCCGCTATGATCGCATTCCTCTTGGGTGCAATCTTCCTCGTGCCCGTCGGAGCTGTTTTCGGTGAGCTCACGGCTGCCATCCCCATCTCGGGCGGCATCGTCGAGTATGTCGATCGTAGCTTTGGCCGTACGCTGAGCTACATCACCGGATGGCTTTTGGCCCTGGGCAACGGCATCCTGTGCCCGTGGGAGGCCATCGCCATTTCGACCCTCGTGTCCGAGATGTTCGGCAGCCTGCCCGGCCTTGAGTGGCTGCGCGCCGTCAAGCTCTACACCATACTGGGGGCCGACGTCTACCTGTTCCCGACGCTGATCGCGCTCGGCTTTGCAGTCTACGTCATCTTCCTCAACTTCCGCGGCGCCAGCTCGGCTGCCAAACTCCAGGCCTTCCTGACCAAGGCCCTGCTCTGCGGCATGCTGCTCGCCATGGGCGTCTCGCTGTTCACCGGCTCGCCGGACAACGCCATGCCCGTGTTCTCCCAGGTCGCCGGCGCTGGCGGCGGCAAGGCCGCTACCGAGAGCACCAGCCTGTTCGCCGGCATCGTGTCGGTCCTGGTTCTGACTCCGTTCTTCTACGCCGGTTTCGACACCATTCCTCAGCAGGCTGAGGAAGCAGCCGAGGGCCTCAACTGGAACAAGTTCGGCAAGATCATCTCCCTGGCCCTGCTGGCCGCCGGCGGCTTCTACATGGTCTGCATCTACTCGTTCGGCACCATCCTCGACTGGCATGAGTTTGTTAAGAGCCCGGTTCCCGCGCTTGCCTGCCTCAAGGGCATCAACATGCTTCTGTACCTGGCCATGCTCGTCATCGCCACGCTTGGACCCATGGGCCCGATGAACTCCTTCTACGGCGCCACGAGCCGCATCATGCTCGCCATGGGCCGCAAGGGCCAGCTGCCCGAGAAATTCGCCGAGGTCGACCCCAAGTCCGGCGCTCCCAAGCTCGCCTGCGTCGTTCTGGGCGTCATCACCGTCATCGGTCCGTTCCTGGGCAAGAACATGCTCATCCCCCTGACCAACGTGTCGGCCCTCGCCTTCATCTTCTCCTGCGGCATGGTCGCCCTCGCCTGCCTGCGCATGCGCTTCACCGAGCCCGACCTGCCTCGTCCCTACGAGGTGCCCGGCGGCAAGTTTGGCATCGGCCTCGCTATCGCTGCCTGCGCCATCATCATCGGCCTGCTCGTGATTCCGTTCTCTCCCGCCTCCCTCAACATGGTGGAGTGGAGCATCGTGATCGGTTGGTTGGCTATTGGCCTGGCCCTCATGGCTTTCACCAATTCCCGCAAAAAGTAACGCCTAGCCGGGGCGGATCGGGTGCGCGGAATCCTCTCTCCCGCGCACCGAACCCGGCACCACTTGGGTAGCTTTGTGAGGCCTTAACCCAACACGGCCTCGCCCACTATATGGATCCATAAGGAGGAACCATGTCCACTAAGTATGCAATCGTTGGCGGCAAGCTCATCGACGGTACTGGTGCCGAGCCGGTCGAGAACTCCCTCGTTCTCGTCGACGACAACGGCAAGATCGAGTACGCCGGCGCTATGCAGGACCTTCCCGAGGGCGTTGAGGTCATCGACGCCGCCGGCAAGACCGTCCTTCCCGGCCTGATCGACACCCACCTGCACTTCTCGGGCAACCTGACCGACGATGACACCGATTGGGTCATGCAGCCGCTCCTCGAGAAGCAGGCCGTCGCCGTCAAGCAGGCCTACGACTGCCTCACCCATGGCCTCACCACCGTCTGCGAGATCGGCCGCTTTGGTATCCAGATCCGTGACTGCATCGACAAGGGCGTCTTCAAGGGCCCGCGCGTTCTGGCCACCGGCCTCGGCTTCTGCCGCGTTGCCGGCCACGGTGACTCCCACCACTGCACCCAGGAGCTCAACAAGGAATCCCATCCCTGGGGCGACCAGGTCGACGGTCCTTGGGATCTGCGCAAGGCCGTCCGTCGTCGCCTGCGCGAGAACCCCGATGCTATCAAGATCTGGGCTACCGGTGGCGGCATCTGGCGCTGGGACTCCGGTCGCGACCAGCACTACTGCTCCGAGGAGATCCAGGCCGTGGTCGACGAGGCAAAGATGGTCGGCATCCCCGTGTGGAGCCACTGCTACAACAACCACGCCGCTGCCTACGATTCCGTTCGCTTTGGCTGCGAGCAGCTGATTCACGGTTTCGATATCGATGAGCGCACCATGGACCTCATGGCCGAGCAGGGCACCTTCTTCACCCCGACGATCGCCTTCCTGCCCACCTGGTACGCCACCTATCCGCCCGTCTACGTCCCCGAGCTGCACGACAAGTACGAGGGCACCCTGGTCGAGAAGGAGCTGCAGCGCAACTACGACTGCCTGCGCGAGGCCAAGAAGCGCGGCGTCGTCATGACGATCGGCTCCGACTCCTTCTCCTTCGTCACCCCGTACGGCACCTGCTCCATCGAGGAGATGTACGAGTTCGTCGACAAGATCGGCTTCACCCCGGTCGAGACCATCACCTGCGCCACCCTCAACGGTGCCAAGATGTGCCACATCGAGGACGAGACCGGTTCCATCGAGGCCGGCAAGTGCGCCGACCTGCTGGTCGTCAACGGTGACGTCGCCGCCGACATCCACGTGCTCAACACCGACAACATGGACGTCATCATGAAGGACGGCTGGATCGTCGAGGCTGGCACCTTTGGCGAGGCCAACAAATACAGCGCCTAAACTACCGTTCATCGACGACTGGATGTAAAACACAGTATTTGATTGCATAATGCAATGGAGAGGGTCGCTTGCGGCCCTCTTTATTGCTATGGGTGCGATAGATAAAAGGGGATGACGGTGGATTTAAACAGGCTGATTCTGGGCAAGAGCTACAACTCTACCAAGGTCTTTCGTACGGCCCAGCATGTGGTCCAGGCCATCCTGCTCGGTGTTGTCGTTCCGGCGCTTATCCTGCTGCTTATCTGGGATTTAACCGATAACCCCAATCCCGTTCCGGGCGTTGTCGTTATTGCCGGCATGGTCATGCTGTGCTTCTTTTTCTCGTATGTCTTTGTGGTCCCCGACGACCTCACATCGAGCGCAACCGACCGTACGCTCGCCATCGCATCAAAAATATTCGCCTACACGTCGCGCGGCCTTACGCCCGAAGCGGCCCTGGGCGCCTCTAAAATTATCCTGTCCGAGACCATCGCCTCTGCCATCTGCTTTACCGACGGCAAGCAGGTGTTGGCAAGCTGGGGCGAGGACTCGGCAAAGTGCCCCGCCGGCACCCCGGTCGTGCTCAAGACCACGCTCAGTGTGATTGAGACGGGCGAGCAGAGCGTGTTTTCGCGTGACACCTCCAATGAGACGGGCGGCTATTTTCCCCGCCTGCGCGCCGGCATCGTCGCGCCGCTTACCGTGCGCGGGCATTGCGTGGGCACACTCGAGCTGTATTACCCTCGCCTGAGCAGCATCGATATGCGCCAGACGGCGTTGGCCTCGGGTTTTGCCGACCTAATTTCCACGCAGCTCGCCAGCTTTGAGCTCGAGCGCCAGGACGAGCTCACAGCCCGCGTTGAGCTTCGCGCCCTGCAGTCGCAGGTCGACCCGCATTTTCTATTCAATACCATTAGCACGATCGTGTCGCTCGTTCGAACCGAGCCCGACAAGGCGCGATCGCTGCTGATCGACTTTTCCAACTACTATCGTCAGACGCTTTCTGATTCCGATACGCTCACCACGCTCGAGCACGAGGTGGAACAGGGCACTCGTTATATCAATCTTATGCAGGCCCGGTATGGCGACGGCCGTCTGCGCGTTTCGGTCGACATCGACTTTGAGGTGCGCGACAGCCTGGTACCGCCGTTTATCTTGCAGCCGCTGCTCGAAAACTGCATCAAGCATGCGCAGCGCGAGACCGAGCCGCTTTCTATTCGTGTTAGGGCTTTTGAGACCGATGACGGCTTGGAGATCATCGTCGAAGATGACGGCATCGGGATGAGCGAAGAAGTCTGCGCGCATCTGTTTGAGCAGCATCGCCGAGAGGAGCCCGAGAGCATTACCGCCGATGGCTCCATCAAGCGAGGTTGCGGCCTGGCGCTCTTCAACGTGCTTCAGCGAATCCATTTCTTTTACGGAGAAGATTCTGGCATGCGCGTGAAGTCCCAGGAGGGCGTGGGAACGCAGGTCATCGTAGAGTTGAACGGCGAGCCGCATGAGCCGGCGCCGCTAACGGTGTAGCACGCGGTTGGATTGAGAGAAAAAGAGGGGAAGCGCATATGTCCGAAGGCTGGAACATCTTGGTGGTTGATGACGAGCCTCCCATTAGGGCTGAGCTACGCTATCTGTTGGAAAAGGATACGCGTGTGGGTCAGATTGCCGAGGCGGGCAATGTCACCGAAGCCGTGGAGTCGACTCTGTCGAACAAGCCCGACGTGCTGTTTTTAGACATTACCATGCCCGGTCGCTCGGGAATTGAGCTTGCCGAGACGCTGCAGAACCTAAAGACGCCGCCGGTCGTGGTGTTTGTGACGGCATTTGCCGAGTATGCGGCCGATGCCTATAACCTCGATGCTGTCGATTACATCGTCAAGCCGGTCGAGGATGCCCGCTTGTCAAAGGCGCTCGACAAGATCGAGACTGCCCTGGGCGCTCGCCGTGTCGTCCATGCTCCGCGCCAGCCTTTGCGCCTGACGGTGGATCGCGGGGGCAAAAAGGTGTTCATTCCCGTGGCGGATGTCTGCTACTTTGAGGCGCGCGCCGATTTTTGCAACGCCGTCTGCGCCGAGGGGACGTACCTGATCAATGAGTCGATTTCCTCGCTCGAGCGCCGCTTGGCCTCCGAGGGCTTTATCCGTGTCCACCGCAGCTATCTGGTTAATTTGGAAGACGTGCATAATATCGAGATCGGCTCCACGGGCCTGATGGAGCTCAGGCTCGATCGCGTCACCTCGACGGTGCCCGTGTCCCGCCGTCGCGCTGCCGAGGTCAAATCGCACTTGGGGCTTGCGTAAGGGTCGGTGTGCCATCGTTTGCCGTTACAGGTTTGGCATGACTGTGCGGTGGGCATAATGGATTGCATCGAATGAAATCGAAAGGATTATTATGCCCGCGCTCATTACGCATCATCTGTTTGGCGAGGAAAGCATCGACCGTCTTCCGCAGGGCGTTATCACGTCCGATGAGGAGCGCATCGCCTTTATCCTGGGCAACCAGGGTCCCGACCCGTTTTTCTTCCACATGCTCACGCCGCGCATTTCCGACTGTATGTCGCTTGCTCAGGTCATGCACCGCTCGCGCATGTCGCGCCAGTTCTCGTGCCTGCGCGACGGCGTGTCGCACCTACAGCCGCGCGATGCCAATCTGGGTCGCGCCTTTGCGCTGGGCCTGCTGTCGCACTATGTGCTCGATCGCAATGCCCACCCCTTTGTCTACGAGCAGCAGTTTGGCATTGTTGAGTCCGACCCCGAGCTCGAGGCTTCGGGCAGCCAAGTTCACGCCGTGCTCGAAAGCGACCTGGACGTGCTGATGCTGCAGCTCAAGCGCGATGGGGCTACGGTCGAGGATTATCCGCCGGCGGGCGAGATCGTCACTACCGACCGCATCAATCGCGTTGCCGGTGTGCTGATGAGCTATGTTGCCGGACGCGTGTACGGCATCGATATCCCGGTGGGAGAGTACGGTGGCGCCGTAGCCGACATGCAGCTGCTCTACCGCACTATCGAGCCCGCCGGTTCGGCCAAGACGCGCGCGATTGCCCTGCTCGAGGGCTTGGTGCACGATTATTCGCTGCTTGACGGCCTTGCGCACCGCGTGACGACCGAGCTGCCCGAGCGTACCGGAAATCTGGGCCACTTGGCATGGAAGAGCCCCTTTACCGATGAAGTCTCGACCGAGAGCTTCCCCGAGGTCTTTGACCGCGCACTGCTCGATTACGAGCTCACCGTCGCCCGCTTTATCGAGACCGGCGATATGGAAGCCGTGACCAACCACGTCAATTACAGCGGTCGCGCGCTCGAAGCCGATGAGGAGTTCGACCGCGAGGAGTAGGGCTCGTGCGTGCCCCTTTGCCGAATCCTTACCGGCGCCTCTGGACAATTGGGGTACGATGAACTAACTGCATATCGGGCGAATACGAAGGGGCCCTGTCCATGAAATACACCAAGCTCGAGCGTAACTGGGTTATGTACGATGTGGGCAACTCGGCCCTCGTGCTGCTCAATACCTCGGTGGTGCCCATCTACTTTAACGCCATCAATACCGGTGCTTCCTCGGCAGACCTGGTGGTCGCCTGGGGCAACGCGCAGACGATTGCCTCGCTGGTCATTGCCATGCTCATGCCCATTCTGGGCGCGCTTGCCGATTACGCCGGCAACAAGATCAAGTTCTTCTTGGGCTTCTTCCTCACGGGCCTGGTTCTTTGCCTGGCGCAGGCTATCCCCATGTCCGCCATGGCATTTTTGACCGTGTACGTGCTGTGCACCATCGGCCTTAACTCTTCTATGACGTTCTACGACGCCATGCTGCCCGACATTACCACCGACGAGCGCATGGACGCCGTGTCCAGCTCGGGCTATGCCTGGGGCTACATCGGTTCTACCGTGCCGTTCATCATCTGCCTGGCGCTTATCATGGGTGGCCCCGCTCTTGGCGTCCCCACCATGCTGGCAACGCGTCTGTCGTTTGTCATCACTGGCGCCTGGTGGCTTATCTTTACCCTGCCGCTCATTCGCACCTATAAGCAAAAATACGGTCGCGCGCGCGGTCCCAAGGACACCATCGGCCACATCGTGGGCGGCGTGTTCTCCGAGGTCGGACACACCATGCGCGAGATCGCCCACAACAAGACCGTGCTGGTCTACATGATCGCGTTCTTCTTCTACATCGACGGTGTGCACACGGTCATTTCCATGGCAACCAGCTACGGATCGGCTCTGGGCATCGATTCGACCCAGCTGGTGCTGGCGCTGCTCGTTACGCAGTTTGTGGCCTTCCCGTCCGCCATCATCTACGGCAAGCTCGCCGGTCGCGTGGGCACACTCAACATGATCTTGGTGGCCGTCGCCGCCTATATGGGCATCGTGCTCTTTGCCGCGTTTTTCTTAAAGACTGCCTTTGAGTTCTGGGTGCTCGCCATTTTGGTCGGCTTGTTCCAGGGTGGCGTGCAGGCGCTCAGCCGCAGCTATTTTGGCCGCATCATCCCCAAGGAAAAGTCCAACGAGTACTACGGATTCTTCGATATCTTTGGCCGTTACGCAAGCGTTATGGGCACCTTCCTGGTGTCGGTTGTCACCTCGCTGACCGGCAACCCGTCGCTGGGCGTCCTTTCTATTGGCGTTCTGCTGGTTGTTGGCTTTGTGCTGCTGGTCCGTCTGTCCCGCATGGCTCAGGCGGCGGCGTGAGGCAACCGGGCTCAGTACAGCAATTGTGCCTATCTGCAGTACTCTTTTGGAAGTAGCCGCATAAATCATTCTGACTTCCGAACAATGTTTGGCCCAAGTGGGTATGATGGAACCAGCTAGGTCGCGGGGCGTCGCCTGTGTTTGGCGGCGCCCCGTTTTTGTGTTGCAAGGAGGGTAAAGGTATGAACGCCACGGTTGTGATCCCAACATATTGGGCGGGCGATGATGCCCAAGCAAACGCTCCTGGCACCTACGATCACTCGACGTCGCTCAATGCCGCCAACCCGGAACTCGATCGCTGCCTGACTTCGCTCGAACAGGTGCACGACATTCCGCGCATCATTCTCTTGGTGGTCTGTCCGGTTTCTGCCACGGCCGACGTATCCCATCGCGTGCACGAAATCGTTAATGCGCATCCCACGCTTAAGGTCACCATCGTTACCAATACTCAGGCTTCGCGTGTTGCCGACCGCGTGGCGCAGATCGCGCCCAAAGGCTCGGGCGAGTGCGTGAGCCTGCGCGGCTACGGCGCCATCCGCAACATGGGTCTTGCCTGTGCGGCGGTGCTGGGGCACGACGCGGTTGTGTTTTTGGATGACGACGAGACCGTCATCGATGCCGACTTTATGAAGCGCGCGACCTATGCACTGGGCCAACAGACGCGTCAGGGCCTGCCGATTTTAGTCAAGAGCGGATACTTTTACGATCGCGACGGGTCGCCGCTGGCTCCCACGGACAAAGTGGGCATTTGCCATCGCTGGTGGACCAAGCGTATCGAGTTCAATCGCTGGATGAAAAAGGCGCTCTCGGGCACCCGCATCTCGCGCTCCAATTACGTGTGCGGCGGCCTGATGGCCCTGCACGCCCGCGCCTTTACGCGCGTGGCCTTCGACCCGTTTATCACCCGCGGCGAGGATCTGGACTACCTCTTTAACATGCGCATGTTTGGCTACGACGTGTGGTTCGATAACGAGTGGACCGTGCGCCACCTGCCGCCCGAGTCCGAGAAGCGCTCGCCGCGCTTTATGCAGGACGTGTATCGTTGGTACTACGAGCGGGCCAAGCTGACGTTCGCTGCGCACCAAAAGGAGCTCATTCCGGTTACGGCCGCATCACTCATGCCCTATCCGGGTCCGTGGATCTCGCGCGAGCTCGACGACCGCGTGCGCAAGACTGCCATGGTCCGCAGCATGTTTACCCGCGAGCACGAGGGGTATCTGCGCATCTGGCGTCATGGTATTGACGAGGCCAAGACTTATGCCCGCCAAAACGCCGCAAGCTACCTGCGTTTTCAGAGTTTCTGGCCCAAGATCATGGACGAACTTTGGCGCGACGCACAACTGATTAGCATCCTGGAGGGGGCTGAATGATCGACCGCCGCGCCCAGCGCGATAATTCAATTTCAATCTTTCGCATCATCGCCGTTGTCTGCGCCGTTTGCGTGTTGGTGTACTTTATCTTTGCCCTGGCGACTGGCATTGAGCCGATTGCCACGGTGATCGCCTGTGCGCTGCTGTGCATCTTCCTGTGCATCTTTATCTATTTGACGCTCAATCCCGATTCGGTGCGCTCCCAGTACACCGAGGAGACGCTCTCGGTTGCCTCGGCCATGCTCGAGGACATTAAGGGCGGCCTGACGCAGGAATCGGCGCTTTTGGTGTGCCGGCGTATTCTGCCCGAGACACGTGCCATGACCGTTGCCATCACCGATGAGAGCAACGTGCTGGCCTGCGCGGGCGAGTTCGAGGAAAAGCTGCTGCCCGATTCGCCCATCCATACGCTTGCCACGCGCTACGTCATTGAGCACGGCATCGTGCAGTCGTTCAACCGCGTGGTGGACGTGGTGGGTTCGGATGGCTCGCACAACCATGTTCCCGCCGGTATCATCGCGCCCATCAAGGTGGGCGACCGCACCGTCGGCACGCTCAAGTTCTACTACAAGACCCCGCGTGCCGTCGACCGTACCCAGTATGCGCTCGCCTCGGGTTTTGCCGAGATCCTGTCCACGCAGCTCGCCATCCACGAGCTCGAGGTGCAAAAGGAACTGACGGCCCGTGCCGAGGTGCGCGCCCTGCAGGCGCAGATCAACCCGCACTTTCTGTTCAACACGCTCAACACTATCGCGTCGTTTACGCGTACCGACCCGCTGCGTGCCCGCGAGCTGCTGCGTGAGTTTTCCTCGTTTTATCGCGCCACGCTCGACAACTCGGGGTCGCTTATCCCGGTCTCGCGCGAGGTTGCCCAGACCAAGCGCTACCTGACGTTTGAGAAGGCGCGCTTTGGCGAGGACCGCGTACTGGCGACCTTCGATGTCTCCGAGGATGTCGAGGACACGTTGGTCCCGGCCTTTGTAATCCAGCCCATTGTCGAGAACGCCGTGCGGCATGGCATGGGCGATGGCGATGCCCTGCAGATCGATGTGACCGTCCATCAAGACGGCGACGACGCAATCCTGATTGCCGTGGCCGACAACGGCGTGGGCATGGACGAGGGCACCGCCGCCAGGCTGTTTGATGAGCGCTCCGCCCGCCCCGATGCCAGTTCCCCGCAAGGCGGCGGCGCCGGCGTGGCCATGCACAATATTTCTGAGCGCATCCATCGCTTTTATGGACCGCACTCTTATACGCGCGTCGAATCGGCGCCGGGCAAGGGCACCAAAGTGCTCCTGCATCTTGATTTGTCAGAGAGCATCTTTGACATTCAAGAGTAAAATAAAAGGCTATGGGCTCAACGCCGAGCGGCGGATGCCCAGCGTAGTTTGTTGACGAAAGGTTTAATCCCTATGCTGCGTGCGATGATTGTGGATGATGAGGCCCCGGCCCGTTCGGAACTTCGCTTCTTGCTCGAGCAGACGGGCAAGATCGGCACGATCACTGAGGCGTCGAGCGTCCGCTCCGCCATTGAGATGTTGATGGAAAGCCGCGTCGATGTCGTATTTCTCGATATCTCGATGCCCGGCGCTTCTGGTCTGCAGCTTGCCGAGGCACTGCATAAGCTTAAGAATCCGCCGGCGATTGTGTTCGTGACCGCGTATAGCGATCATGCCGTCGAGGCGTTCGACGTAGATGCCGTCGATTACCTCATGAAGCCGGTCGAGGAGGCACGCCTGGATCGCGCGATCGAGAAGGTCATGCAGCACGCCAAGCCCGTCACGGACAGCAAAGCCACCATCGAGCGCATTCCGGTGGAAAAGGGCGGCCGTAAGGTCCTCATCCCCGTGGATGACATTCGCTTCATCATGGCCAAGGACGATTACTCCTGTATCTATACCGTCGATGATCGTTTTCTATCGACGACTTCGCTGGCGCAGTTCGAGGCCAAGCTTTGCGACTTTGGCTTCTTTCGCGTTCATCGCCGCTATATCGTCAACTTGGCGTGCGTCACGGATGTCGAGACGGTGCCCTCGGGTGCCATCCAGCTGGGAATTACGGGCGTCGACGAACGCGTGCCGGTTTCGCGCCGCCGCGTCGTGCCGCTCAAGAAGGCCCTGAGTCTCTAGCACACTGGCCCCGCAGCCCTGTAGACCCATCGTCTGCGGAGCCGTGGGGCCTTTTTGTATGTATCTGCCGAATCGTTTTTTGCGGAAGGGATCCCATGAACAGTGCAAGCGCCAAGCGTATCGACATCATCTCGGACACCCACGGCTATTTATCGCCTGCGCTCTTGGATGAGCTTGAGGGCGCAGACCTGATTATCCACGCCGGCGACCTCACGTCAGAGATGGACTACGAGCACCTATGCACCATCGCCCCTGTGCGGGCCGTACTGGGCAACAACGATTACTACCGCGACTACGGTCCCGATGTAGACCGTCTTGCGCTCTTTACCTACGAAGGCCTCAAATTCGCCGTAGCCCACTACCGCGAAGACCTTCCGGTGGGATCCGTAGACGTAGCCATCAACGGCCATACCCACGTAACCAAAGAAGCCCAAGTGGGCCGTTGCTTAGTCCTCAACCCGGGCAGCGCCAGCTACCCCAGAGGCACCCGAGGCCCCACCATGGCCAGAATGCTAGTAAAAGACGGCAAGATCCTAAGCACTAAATTTATTGACCTAGAGTAACCACAACAAAAGCGGGGGATGCAAGCCGCACCTCCCGTTTTTCTTTAAGCCAAAGGCCAAAGTTCAACAAGATCCATCAGACCAACCCCGCCGAGGAGCACGCGGGCTAGCCGCGCAGCGGCGCACGCCCGCAAAACTGGTTGAACAAAGTGACGACAGGGAGGGTCTCCGGGGCTGGGGCGCGGGTTAAGTTTGTCGCGAGTTCCGCACGCAAAGGAAAGCACTTAATGTGCTTTCCGTCTTGCGCAGGACTGTAGAGCAGCAAACTTAACCCGCGCCCTAGCCCCGGAGACCCTCCCGGATGGTCCCAAAAATTTTTTCAAAAAAGTTGTTGCGCGCCGGACAGACTTCTGTGTATACTAATCCCCGCAGCGCACGCGAGCGGAAACAAACGCGAACGTCTGCCTGGGGAGTTAGCTCAGTTTGGTTAGAGCGCCGGCCTGTCACGTCGGAGGTCGCGGGTTCGAGCCCCGTACTTCCCGCCAACGCAATTAAAGCCACGTCTTCGGACGTGGCTTTTTTGCGTTTGATGCACTTTGTTTCGATAGAACGATCGCCCTGGTGCATCTTCGCCCAGAACCCCCGCGCCTTCGGGAACGCAAGTAAAATCTAATGAGTATATCTGTCTGAACAACAGCTTTGTTGCGCAACACCTGTTCTACGAGACAGGGGGTTAGGTTATACTAAATTGCACTGTGCGCCGCATCTGATGCATTTCGCTCCAAGCGCGGCACTCAGTGGATATCCGATTTACCATTTGGATGTCCTGGCAGTCATTTAGCGTCTCGACACAAGCTCGGCCCCGGAGCTCGTTCGAGCTGTTCGTATTCCTTGAAAGGGGAAAAATGGACATATCGAGGAAGACTGATTACGCCCTTCGTATGCTGGCGATGCTTGCCGAGGATCCGGAGTGCTTACTTTCTGTTCGCACCGCTGCCGAAGAGGTCAATGTTCCGTATTCGTTTGCCCGCTCGATTCAGCACGGTTTGGTCCAGGCCGGTATTGTGGAGAGCCTGCGTGGCGTCCACGGTGGCATGCGTCTCAAGGTCAGTCCGGACGACGTCACTATCCGCCAGGTCGTCGAGGCCGTTCAGGGTCCTATGGTTATGAACGATTGCACCGCGCCCGATGGTGACTGTGCGCGCATGGGCGCGTGCTGCTATCATCCCCTGTGGGCCGGAGCCCAGGCGTTGATGCGCGACTACCTCGATTCCGTTTCGCTCGGCGACATCGTCGCTCACCGCCAGTTCCCGGCCGTCGATCCCAAGTTCGCCGACCGCGAAGCGTTTCCCGAGTACGCCACCTGCGCGTGCGCTTACCGGGAGGAATAGCGCCGCATAAGGAGCATAGCCATGATTCAGGACCCCTTTCGTTCGATGGTTCGTTCGGAAGGGGTCCTGCGTTATCGCGACCTTCCGTGGCGCCGCACACGCGATCCGTACATCATTTGGCTTTCTGAGGTCATGCTGCAGCAAACGCAGGTGCCGCGTGTGGAGGCGCGCATGCCGGTGTGGCTCGATCGTTTTCCGACTGTGCAGGCGCTTGCCCAGGCCGCGCCTTCCGATGTTTTGGACGCTTGGCAGGGCATGGGCTACAACCGACGCGCTCTGGCGCTTCATGGGGCCGCTCAGCGCGTTGTAGAGGACTGGGACGGGGAGTTTCCGCGTGAGACGCGTGACTTGGTCGCTCTGCCCGGCATTGGCCCGGCAACGGCGCAGGGCATCCGTTCGTTTGCGTTTGATCTTCCAGGCGTGTATCTAGAGACCAATGTGCGCACGGTCTTTTTGCATCATTTCTTTCCCGATGTGCCGGCCGTTCCCGATCGCGAGCTGGTGCCGCTGATTCAAGCCGCCTGTCCGGCGGCCCCTGGTGCGGCGGCGGATGAGATTGCGCCCTTTGCCGTGCCTCAAGACGATGCCGACACGCCGCGCGCATGGTATTACGCGTTGCTGGATTACGGCGCGTATCTTAAAAAGACGCTGCCCAATCCGTCCAGGCGGTCGGCGGGCTATAGTCGTCAGTCCAAGTTTGAGGGCTCGCGTCGCCAAAAGCGCGCGCATATCGTGCGTATGTTGTTGGCAGCGCGCGATGGCCAGCCGGCGGGGATTACGCTTGCTGATGCCGTGGCGGGCGTTAACGAGATGGAAGCGGCAGCCGGTCGCGGGCCGGTCGAGTGCGAGCTTGTCGCGGGCATTCTAGCTGACCTGGAGCGCGAGGGCTTTTGCCGAGCCGAGGACGATCGTTGGTTGAGTGTGTAGCCCGCTCAAATCTGAAGAACGGGATTGTAAGGTTTAAATTCGCGGCTTGAGGGCATCCTAAAGACAAGGTCGCTCAAAGCCTATGGGCGGCACGTGTTGAAGGGAAGTACACCTATGGATTTTGAGAACTCTCAGACCAAGAAGAACCTCGAGACTGCTTTTGCCGGTGAGTCCCAGGCACACACCAAGTATCGCTACTATGCATCCAAGGCCAAAAAGGACGGCTACGTTCAGATCTCGAATATCTTTGCCGAGACGGCGGGCAACGAGTCCGAGCACGCCAAGCTGTGGTTTAAGTATCTGCACGACGGCGCCGTTCCGGGCACTCTGGACAACCTGCGCGACGCCGCCGCGGGCGAGAACTACGAGTGGACCACGATGTACGACGAGTTCGCCAAGACCGCCGAGGAGGAGGGCTTTGTCGAGATCGCCGAGAAGTTCCGTGGTGTCGCCGCCGTCGAGAAGGCCCACGAGGAGCGCTACAACAAACTCGTCGAGCGCATCGAGTCGGGCGAGGTGTTTGAGCGTGAGGGCGTGAAGGTATGGAAGTGCCTGAACTGCGGGCACCTGCACGTTGGTGCCGAGGCGCCTGAGGTGTGCCCGGTGTGTAACCACCCGAAGGCGTACTTTGAGGAGCAGGTGGTGAACTACTAGCGCGTGGCGCTGACTGCTGCGGAGCGCAGGGCGGGGAAATGCCTTTCCCTCTCGCTCACGGCTCCACAGGGTCGCGCGAGGCAAAGGTATTTCCCCGCCCTGCGCTCCGGCGTTGGGTCGTCGCGTGCTCGTTACTGAAAAGCTGATAACTAAGTTTGTGCGCCGCCCCTATCGGGGCGGCACGTTTTTGTATGGGGACTGGTTGGGACGGCAGCGTTCATGGGTGGGGTACACTGGGTGGCGACTTTTAGTTTATCTACTACCTGATGGGGTGTTTTTTATGGGCAAGAAGTCTCGGGCTCGGGTTGCTGCGGCGGGAACTCGCAAGGATCCTGGTCGTCGGGTTGCCGAGGGTAAAAAGGCCGATCGTGCCGAGAAGGACAAGAAAGTCGGCGCGCATGCTCATCCTGAGTGGGCGCCTCATTTGAATTCGGCTAGTGAGGATTTGACTGCCAAGTTGTTTACTCTGGTCGAGGTAATTTTGGGCGTGGTGCCCCTTGTGGTTATCGGTTTATTCTTGGCTTCGAAGGACGCCACGAGTGTCGATAAACTCACCGAGGTCTTTTCGCAGGACCCCTCGATGGTGGTCTCGTTTATTTCTGCGTGCTTGCAGCCGTTTGTGGCGTACATGCTGTATATGGTCTACCGCAAATACTGCGAGGGTGATGCGGGCTTTGCCGCCGGTAACCTGATCGGTCTTTTGTGCTCCGAGATCCTACTGCTCAATATCCCGGGCGTCATCGGTATGGGCATCTTGCTGTGGCGTGTTTGGCGCAACGTTGCCCCGCACTTCGAGAGCTGGTTGTTTGAGCGTCGCTTTGCGGGCGTGGTGGCCGATATTGCGGGCTCGCTCGTGATTCTAGCCTTGGCGTTTCTGTGCGCCACCGCCGCCCGCGGTCTCGCGGGCATGTAGTCTGTTCTCACCGACCACGGGGCGCAGGGCGGGGAAACCTTCCCCTCTCGCTCACGGCTTCGCAGGGTCGCGCGAGGCAAAGGTTTCCCCGCTCTGCGCCCCGTCGTAGAGTCGTCGCATGGTCGTTTCAGAAAAGCTGATAATAAGTCTGTGTGCCGCCCCCTTGGGGCGGCACTTTTTGTGTGG